>CAJFOZ010000067.1 GCA_904397895.1 uncultured Clostridia bacterium | reverse complement strand
GTAAATCCGGTCAGGGCTGACGCCGTTTTCCAATGCGGCCGCAGCCGTCACCAGCTTAAACACCGATCCCACGTTATAAGCCGATGTTGTGCGGTTGAGCAAGGGGGCGTCTTGGTCGCTGAGCGCCTCCTGCACATGATCGGGATCGAAGTCCGGCAGGCTGACGCTGGCCCGGATGGCACCAGTGCGCACATCCAGGACCACTACAGCCCCCTTTTCCAAATACTGCTTGGCCGCCTTTTGGGCGATGTCCTGGATGTCACGGTCGATGGTCAACATCACCCCGCTGTTTACGTTGGCCATGGTGTCCTCTACCTTGGGCTCCACGCCGGCTAGTGTTTCCCCCACGGCGTTGACTGAAAAGGTCACCTTGCTCTTTCCCTGGGCTTTGCTAAGCCAATCGTCGTAGGCCGCTTCGATTCCCTCCACTCCCTGTCCATCCCCGTCCACATAGCCGATAATATGGGGACAAAGGGGTTCTTCCTGCCGGTACCGGGTTAGGTTGGGAAAAAACAATGCCTTGGTACCGGGAATGTACTCCTCCACCTTTTGTACAAATGGTTTCCCTTCTCCGATGCGGTCCAGCATGGTCTGCATCTGGTCGTCGGGCAGCACCTGGGAAAAGGCGGTGGTGGTTTGGGGATCGGCTGTAACGGCCGCTTTATATCCGTCCGGGAAGTTTGTCAGATGCTGAAGGTTACAGTCGTAGATGCTTCCCCTCCCTTGGGTAACGGTAAGGGTATAGGATCCATTCTGCCTTGCGGCCTGGGTATAGGCCTCCCCGGTGGAGATGCTGAATACCCGCAGAGCCCCTACTGTCAGCATGATGGCGATGACCGCATACACCGCCACCATGCGCATATGCATTTTTTCCATGCTACGTCCTCCTTTGGGATTGAACGAACCTTTGCTGTTAAGACAGCAATCCTGTAGTTTTATTGTGTCCGCTTTGTCCGGCCGATAGTCTCCTTTTGTTCAAAGGTACAAAAATCCCCTGGAGGTTCCTGGGCATTCATAAAGTAGTAAGTCGCCCCAGATGCTCTATCTGCGGCGACTTTTCATTGATTATACCCTATACCAGAAATCGATCTATGATATAATAAAGCAAAGGGAGCGATAAATCGGAGTTGAGGGGGACAAGAAGTAATGGAATATAAAGTCAATGACCAACAACTTAACGCCTCTGTGTTTATCCCGTTTGTCAACAAGATATGGCCGGGAGATTATGATGTGGATAAAACACAGGCCGCATTGTCAAAAACAATAAATATAACGGTTTATGATGACAATGTGCTTGTGGGCTGTCTACGAGTTCTTTCCGACGGCTATTATTTTGGAACCATTACGGAATTGCTTGTTCTTCCAGAATATCAAAAACAAGGAATCGGCAGTAAGCTTCTCCAGCTTGCCAAAGACAATACCCCGACCATGCTGTATTTTGGTGCGCAGCCGGGAGTCGAAGAGTTCTATGAGAAAAATGGATGCCAAAAGGGCTTGCAGTCTTACATAATAACAAGGAAAAAACGTTATTAAAGTCCCATTTTATGGGTTGGAAAAAGTGCAAGGTATGTTTTTTATCCATACCTTGTACTTTTTGTGTTTCCCGGCTCCCGGGCACCCCTCTTCTATCACGTCTTTTTGCGCAGCAATGTCCCGGGCTTGACCGGACGATCGCATTTGACGGTCACTCTCTGCATGGGATGGGGCGCCGCCTCCACGGTGTTCCCCTCCTCGTCCCGCAAATCCTCTATGGTAAGGAAAAAAGGCTGTTCCCTTGGTGGGAGGCAGTCGGCCACATCCCCGGGGAAAAAGCGGTTGCGCTGGGTGAGGGTCAGGCGCCCCTCCTTCCAGCCTTCGGCCACGGCTATGACCTGGTAGTTGCGGGTATACCCGCCTTTGACCGTTTCCTGACCCGCCTCGCCAAAATAAAATCCTGTTCCGTAGGGGCGATGGCTGACCTTGTCCAGCTCCTCCACGATCCAAGCGGGGAGGGGCTGCCCCACATGATGCCTTGTAAAATCCATGGCCGCACGGTAAGCTCCCGTGACCACAGAGGTGTAATAAGCCGATTTGGCCCGCCCTTCAATTTTAAAACTGGTAACCCCAGCTTCATCCAACTGCGGCAGATATTCAATCATGCACAAGTCCTCGGCATTGAGGATATAGGTGCCGCCGTCCTGTTCCTCAATGGGCAGGAATTCGCCGGGACGGTTCTCCTCCACCAGCCGGTATTTCCATCGGCAGGGTTGGGCACAGTCCCCCCGGTTGGCGTCCCGTCCGGTGAGATAGCTGGATAAAAGGCACCGTCCTGAAAAAGAGACGCACATGGAACCGTGGACAAAGGTTTCGATTTCCAGATCTTTGGGGGTTTTGGCCCGGATAACGGCGATCTCCTCCAGGGATAATTCCCTCGCCAGGATGACCCGGCTGGCGCCCATCTCGTAAAAGGCATTGGCTGTGGCATAGTTGACGATACCAGCCTGGGTGGAGATGTGCACCGGCACTTGCGGGGCCGCTTGTTTGGCAACTGTTAACGCCCCTAAATCGGAAATGATAAAGGCGTCTACCCCACAGCCGGCCGCATATTGCAGAAAATCCGGAAGACGTTGGATTTCATCGCTGTGAGGCAGGATGTTGCAGGTGAGATACACTTGCACTCCATGCCCGTGGGCATACTGTACCGCCTCCTGTAGATCCCCCCCGAAGTTTTTAGGGGCGGTGCGCATGCCGAAGGAGGCGCCTCCCAAGTAGACGGCATCGGCGCCAAAAAGGATTGCCGATTTTAGCCGTTCCATATCCCCTGCCGGGCTCAACAATTCTGCCATAATGTCCTCCCTAACTATTGCCTTAGTAACGCTATCGTTTCTACTTCATCCTGACAAAACATACGGCCTGCCTCCTCCGGGGAGAACAGGCCGTTTTATTGCTTTTTGCGCTTATTGTTCCTCTTCCCTGGTACCTGTGCCGCCGATTTGCTCGTTGACCTCCTTGGCCTTTTGGATGTTGGCCAAATGCTGCTGGTAGGTCTTGGAATAATAGTAGTTTCCGTCGTTATCTGTGACAAAGAACAGATAGTCGGTGGTATCGGGAGTCAGGGCGGCTTTGATAGCCTCAAAGCCGGGATTACAAATCGGTCCTGGCGGCAGGCCTTTGATTTCATACGTATCGTAGGCCTCCGTACCATACTTATCTGTGGTATTCGACTCCAGGCGGGGGAATTCCTTGCTTTTGAGACGGTTGTGGAACACCGACGAGATGGTGGTCATCTGTTCGTAAACACCTGACTCCTTCTGGATAATGGAAGCCAGCGTCAGCACCTCATCGGTAGTCATATCCAGCTCCTCGGCCCGTGCCCGCATATCTGCATCAAACTTCTTCTCGGTATTGTAAAGCATCTTTTTGATGACGCTTTCAGCCGATTCCCCCTCATAGAAGTCGTAGGTGTCGGGGAATAGATAACCTTCCAGCCGGCGATACCGATCGGGATTCTCCGGAATGTCCGCCACCAGGGAATAGTCGGAGAAATCACCTTCGTTGAGCTCATTCATAAGGCTTTCCCGGTCGCAGATATTGTTCTGCACCAGCAGATCCACCATTTGGTCGATGGTCCATCCTTCCGGGAAGGTGAGGGATACGGTCTTTCGCTCCTCCGACGAACCCTTTAAGCTGTTGATGATGGCCATATAATCGTAGTTGGTATTGATCTCATATTGGCCGCTCTTGATCTTTTCATCCGACTTGGTCAAGGACATATAGAGATTAAAGAAGAAGGGCTGCTGTACAGCGCCGCTCTCTTTCAAAATACTCGTGATCTCCTTGGCGTCAGCCCCCTCCGGAATGGTGACCGTGACGCTTTTATCGGTCTTGACCAGGCCGAGCATATCGTTGATGCCCAGGATGAGAAAATAGGACAAAAGCAGCGAAATGCCCACGATGACCACTGCATAGATAAGTCCCTTTAAGCAGCCGTTGAGGTTTTGATCCTTTAAAAATCTGTGTTTTTTCTTTTGGGACGTTTCTTTGGGAGATGTAATGATCTTGGTATCGTCCAGAGACTCCGATTGTTTCGAGGGCTCTGATTGCCTATACACAGCGGGATCCTCCCCCGCCATCTCGGACAGGTCGGTGAAATCATCCCCTGAATCCTCAAAGAGGTTCAGATCCTCAATGCTTTTAAGGCCGTCGTCCTCCGGGAGTGGGAAATCCGAAAATCCGTCGGGTTGCTGCGGGCTTGTGGAATGCCCATCCGGAAAATCCTTAAAATCGTTTTGGTCAGGGCTCATAACCATTCCTCCTATCATTGAGTTGGTTAAGCGGCGGACGGCGTCAACCGCCCTTGAAAATATGGTAACACCTTGCCTAGCTTCCACATAGTATATATCGAACTCTCAAAAGTGAGGTGACACACAATGGGCTTTAGTTTAGGCAGAGGCGGCTGCGGCTGCGAAGACGGTAACAATACCTGGATCCTGCTTATCATCATCGTAATCCTGGCTTGCTGGGGTTAACAAGCAACCTACCTAACACAAGGGCGCCTTCCGTATTGGTTGCGGGAGGCGCCCGCCTTTTGATTCATAATACGGTAAGACGCCCCGTCTCAGCGCTCAGCGGGAAAGGCCGGTTCGACGGATATATCCTTCCGTAATGAGCACATCCACCGCCCTGTCAAACCGGCCGTGGGGCAGGCGCCAACGCACGCATCCTTGATAACAAATTCCAGCGGTTGATCCGCCAAACTGGGATAAAAATCGGTCGTAATACCCTTTGCCATATCCCAAACGATAACCGGCATAGTCAAATCCCAAACCTGGCACAATGCATAAGCCCCGGGAGTAATCGATGAGCTTGCGGCATTTTTCCGGGACAGGTTCCAGCACTCCAAACGCCCCTGGTTCCAAATCGTCAAGGGATTTGATAAAATAAAATTCCATCTCCCTCGTTCCGGGGACGCAGCGGGGCACCGCCACATGC
>CAJFOZ010000066.1 GCA_904397895.1 uncultured Clostridia bacterium | reverse complement strand
TCTTGTTTGGTTTTCCTTTTGGCATAAATAAAACACCCCACTTATTATTCAGTATATCATACTGTCTAACAAATGGGGTGCTGTTCATTGTGCCCTAGGCGGGGATTTTCTTATTTTTTTCGCAATTAACCTGCCAATTAAAATACCAGCTTATCCTCAATCCAGGAAACCAATTGATCGATGGCCACGCGCTCCTGGGACATGGTGTCCCGATAGCGGATGGTGACACAGCCGTCCTCTAAGCTGTCAAAGTCGTAGGTGAGGCAGAAAGGGGTTCCGATCTCATCCTGGCGGCGGTACCGTTTGCCGATGGAACCGGCATCGTCGTAATCCACCATAAAATGCTTGCAGAGCAGCTGATAAACCTCCTGGGCCTTCTCCCCCAGCTTCTTGGAAAGGGGCAGCACAGCGGCTTTAAAGGGCGCCAGAGCGGGATGTAACCGCAGTACTGTACGCACATCGTTCTTTTCAGCGTCCACTACTTCCTCGTCATAGGCGTCGCACAGGAAGGCCAGGGCCACACGGTCGGCTCCCAGGGACGGTTCAATGACGTAAGGGACGTACCGCTCGTTTGCCTCCTGGTCAAAGTATTCCATGCTCTTGCCGGAATGGTTCTGATGCTGGGTCAAATCGAAGTTGGTACGGTCGGCAATGCCCCACAGTTCACCCCAGCCGAAGGGGAAGAGGAATTCAAAGTCGGTGGTGGCGTTGGAGTAGTGGGAAAGCTCTTTCTGCTCGTGGTCGCGCAGGCGGAGGTTCTCCTCTTTCATCCCTAAGCTCAGGAGGAACTGTTTGCAATAATCCTTCCAATAGGCGAACCATTCCAGGTCGGTGCCGGGTTTGCAGAAAAATTCCAGCTCCATCTGTTCAAATTCCCGGGTACGGAACACAAAGTTGCCAGGGGTGATTTCATTGCGGAAGGATTTGCCGATCTGGGCCACGCCAAAGGGCAGTTTTTTACGGGTGGTACGTTGGATATTCTGGAAATTGACAAAAATACCCTGGGCCGTTTCGGGGCGCAGATAGATCTCATTTTTAGCGTCCTCCGTGACGCCCTGGAAGGTTTTGAACATCAGGTTGAATTTACGGATATCGGTAAAATTATTACTGCCGCACTCCGGACAGCAGATATTGTGATCCTTGATGTACTGGGACATCTCCTCAAAGCTCCAGCCGGCCGGATTGACGCCGGTGTCTTCAATGAGCTTGTCGGCACGATGGCGGGTTTTGCAGTCGCGGCAATCCATCAGCGGGTCGGAGAATCCGCCCACATGGCCCGACGCCACCCACACTTGGGGGTTCATCAAAATGGCCGAATCCAGCCCCACGTTATAAGGGGATTCCTGCACGAACTTCTGATGCCAGGCTTTTTTGACGTTGTTTTTAAATTCCACGCCCAAGGGGCCGTAGTCCCATGTATTGCTCAGGCCGCCGTAGATCTCAGAGCCGGGATATACAAACCCGCGGCCTTTGCACAGCGCCACGATTTTTTCCATTGTTTTTTCGTCATTACGCAGCATATTGTTCCCTCCGCATTTTAGTCATCTATCATGGTACCGCCTCGTGCCCCAATTGTCAAGCATCTAAACCAATTGCGTCGGCCTTATTGGGCGTAAAATTTGCCGTAACCGTCAGCCAAACGTCCCTTTAAAAAAGCAAAGGGCATAAGCCGCTTTGGCTTATGCCCTTGCACATCGCCTCTCCTATTTGGAAAGGCCTGTGGGATAAACTTAGAATCCTATGCCATAGAAAGCGCGGGCTGGGTCACTGCTGCTCAGCCCATAAGTAAAGTCTTGATTCTGAGTAAAAGTATTGTTTTTAACAAACTCATCCACATAGCTCTGCGGTACCATTTCCATGGGGCCTACGCCTTGCTCTTCGGCAGGAGCACCCTCGTTTTTGTAGGACAGGGAGCGCAGGTAGTACTGCATGGAGCCGGGGAAGGCACTATCGCCTGCGGGCTGAGTAAAGGTATTGCCAGTAATGATGGGAAGGGCGGTCAGGTCGTGCTGCATCCAGGCGTAGGAGCCGCCGGACTGGCCCTTGCCGTTAAGAAGGATGGCAGAGCCAGCAAAGGTGTTGCCCTCAATGATTCGGGTTGTACCCTCATTGCCGGCGCCGTTGGTGATGCAGAGATCGCCTACGATGGTATTCCCGCGGACGGTGTAGTTGGCAGCGCCTGTCTCGCCGATGTAAACAGCTGTGCCTTCATGGGAACCTATCATACAGTTTTCAATGACCGCGTTGTCCCCGCCTCTGATTTCAAGGGTCTTGTTGTCATAACCTGTAACATAGCTGATGGTCAAGTTTTTCAAGGTGACGTTATCGCCAGTAATAAGGACGGTCTGCTGCACGTCACCGGATTCACCTGTCTTATGGGCTTCGATGGAAGTTTGTCGATTTCCAGAACCCACAATGGTCACGTTGTCTCTGTCGATTTTCAGGTTGCTTTGCTCTTCCCCAGCCCCAGGGGTCACATCATAAAAGCCTCCCTCTACATAGATGACAGCGTCGTCGGGGGCGTTCTCAATGGCGTCTTTCAAAGCGTCACCGTTTTCTTGACGGGTCTTGTTTTCATCGTAATCTACATTAACCTGCTTGTAAACAGCATCTTTATCGTATTGGTCGTTGCCAAAGCCATCTTCTTCGTGGGTGTACTGGGTGGCGTTGACAAATACGTCGAAGCTGACGCCGCAGTCCTGGTACTCGTTACCGGCCTTCTCCTGCATCTTGATGACCAGGATAAAGCTGTCGGTAGCGGGGTATCCATCCCCAGCCACGTCTTGAAGAGCCAGGATGCCTTCCCCGTCGCCTACAATGAATTTGCCGTCTGCCATCAATTCATTCATGGTGCCGAGATACTCGCCTTCCTCCACAGAGGCTGCGCCTACCGGCAGCTTATGGACATTCAGAACCTTGGTGATGTCCGATTCGCCAGTGGTCTGTACATTGGCAAAGCTAATGGTACATTTGAGCCACAGGCTACCTACGTTTTTCACGGTAGCGGCAGCGTCCAAAGAGCGGACGGGCTCCCACAGAAAATCATTGCTATGGAAAATAGGTTCCATGCTATCGCCGTTCAATTCAATGCCCAAGGTTCCGCGATAATGGTGTTGCCTTTGTTCACGATGCTGTCAATAAATCAAGCGAAGGTGGTTCCTACCAACAGGGCAACGCACACCAGAATAGCCAATCCGCTGGCCAACAGGGAAGGTTTGCTAACTTTCATTTTTAGTCTCCTCTGTATAAAAATCTAAATGCGCGATTTTCTTAAAAGATTTTGTCTAGCGCAACGTTGTGGCGCAAAAAGAATATAACGGGCATAAGCCTGCGCATACGATGCCGCTTTCCTTTGATAGGACAACATTTTTTGCATCATGCTTCAGGCTTAATTTTTATTATAATCAAGAGGAGCTTCAATATATTAAAATCAAAAAAGTTTTAAATAATATATTTCATCTTTTATTCTGCCAATCTCTCCCACAAAATCTACTAATCCCTCTCACAAAAAACTACATAACGCTGTTTATCGCTCCCGTAGGGATGGCAGGTGACCAACGTCACCAGGTCCCGTCCCTCCTGGATCAGCAACTGATCCCCATCAGTGGGGGAGATGATACGCTGTTCTACCACTTTATAAATCAAAGTTTCTCGGAAATTCCGGATAATGACATCGTCCCCAATTTGCAGCTTCTGGATGTCCCGGAACATAGGGGCTTTGCTGTATGCCCGGTGGGCCGCCAGAACACAATTGGTATCCCGACCTCCAATGGGATAAGATGTCCCGGTAAGATGGGCCGCCCCCTCCCTCATGTTGAGCTTATTGGCCCCTAGTAAAATGGGAAGTTCAATGTCCATTTTGGGGATGCTTACAAATCCGATGATGTTCCCATCCAGTCCAAAGTCGGCCAGATCGATGGCCGGCTGTTCAAAGGAAAAAGGATCCTGCAATTCCTTTTGTTTTTCCTCAAAAAGTTTATTGTTGCGCTGCCTTAGCTCTTGGTACAACGCCTCATAGGGCAGTTGGGAATGCTGTTGTGTTGTCTGGGCTTGTGCTGTAATCTGTTGTTCAAACCGGTCCTTTTGTTCGTCCACCTGGGCGCGGTACTGCATTTCGCTGATGCTGGGGTACAGAAGCACCCCCAGCCCAGCCAGGAACAGCACCACTGCTACCGTGCAAACAAATGGTCTCCATCTATTCTTTTTCCGTTGTTTTTCCAACAGATCGCGTCTCCTTCCCCGCGCGTTTTTTGCGGCGTCTGCGGATCATCACCAACACAGTGATTCCAATGCCCAATACCACAATCCCAATGGCGATACCCAAATACTGATATCTCACATCCAGGCCTTCAAACAAGGGCTTTTCGACACTATCCTGCGTGGACGCTTCTTCCGGAACGTACTCGGTACGCGCCCCCCGTACCAACAGGCGGTGGGTATTGACGGCATAAGGCGTACAGGTCAGCAGGGTAACCAAATCTTTGCCTTTTTCCACCGCCAATTTTTCCAGTTCTTCCGGCAAAATGGTCTCGATCTGATCCACTTTGTAAGCAAGGGTCTGATCCAGCACGTGGATGTAAAAAAGATCGCCGATTTCCAGCTCGTCCAGGCGGGTAAAAAGTTCTGCACTGGGCAGTCCTCGATGGGCACTGATGACCGAATGACGCCCCTCTCCGCCGATGGGCAGGGTGGTAACTTCCAGATGCCCCGCACCCTTTTCTAGTACTTCTTCACTGGCCCCGTGGTACACCGGCAGATTGACGCCGATCTTGGGGATCTCCACATAACACATGACGCCGTCCCTATTGAGATTGAGGGTTTCCTCGTAGTTGTCGGGGAGGACATACCCGCTCCCCATGACAAAGGGGTCGTGTACGGGGTCTCCGGTTAAATTCTCGTTGTAGACCACAGCTTTTTCCCATTCTTCGGCCAACTGCTGCTCACTGATATTGGATACCTTATCCTGATAGCTGTGGATAATCTCAGCTTGATTGTGTTCCGCTACCCAGTTGCTTACCGTGGGATAGAGGAGAATCCCGGCGCCCGCTAAAAAGACAAATACGGACGCCAGGATCACCCACGGGTTACTTTTTCGCTTTTTCGCCTTTTGACGCTTCATGCAAATAAAACCCGTTTATTCTAATTGGGATGGCCCAATTAGTTTTGGACCTTTTTCCTCTTGGCGGCCAGCACTGCCAAGACGATGGCGCCACCCATGAGGGTCAGACCCACGACGGTAAAGAGCACGGTGCCCATGCCGCCGGTGGTGGGCAGTTCAAAGCCGGCGTCGTCTGCGCTGGTATTACCCAGCTGGAAAGTGAAGTTATTGTCCTGACCATCGTCTTTGACTTCCGCCATTACTGTAGAACCTGACACAGAGCTACCGCCCTCGCCACCATCCAGGATGCCATCGGGCTGACTGTCAACCAACACAATGGTTGTGGTAGGATTCTTCGGCAGGACATAGCCGTCGGGAGCCTTGGTTTCGGTCAAGGTGTAGGTGCCTAGATCCAGGCCCTGGACCACCAGTTTACCGTCTTTGCCGGTCACCAAAGTGGTGGTGCCCATTTCGCCTTTTTTGGCAACACGATAGATGCCATTCGGCTCGTCTACAGCGACAACAGAGATCTTAGTGCCATCATTTTTGCTCAATTCAAACCCAGCGCCGGGCAATTTGGTCTCAGCGTTGCTTTTGTTGACCTTGGTCAGGTCGATGGCATAGGTATAAACGTTTACGTCAGGGCCATCGCCAGGAACAGAAGTACCGTCATCGTTCCAGCCATTGCCAACTTCGTTGGTCAAAGCGCCAGGTTCCATAGCATTTTCGTTGACGATTGCACTGTAGGTCACAACAATCTCTTCGCCAGCATGTGCTTTGATATAGCTATCTGCGAAGGAGATCACAAAAGAATAATTGTGGCCGTTCCAACTGGCGTTCTCGGTAGTAAGACTAAAGGTATTGGGTCCAGCTGTTACTGTTTCACCATTCACTGTTACTACAATATCATTATTGAAGGTCAAACCTTTATGCAGGTTATCGTATATGACATATGTTCTGCTCTCTGCATTCAAAGGATAGGAAGGCATGATGGAGGTGATTTTGTAAGAAACGGTATCTCCAATAGAGACGGTGGAATCACCATTGGTGATTTCTTTCTTAACAGGAGGTTGTTCGCCCTTCATATTGGCCTGAAGATCATCATTACCAACAACGGGGTCACCCACAACCCATTGGTTATCCTTCCAAACGGGGAAAAGTTTGACGGTGGTGGGCTGATAAATCTTCACGCCGCCCTTTGCAGTCAGAAGATACTGGCCCATGGGCATATTGTTAAAGGTGACCGATGTTCCGTCCTGGCTATCGGGTGTCTTGTCTGTAGGTGTTAGGGCGATAGTTCCATTCTTAATAGCGGCGGCCATTTCATGCCAGAACGGCTTAAATTCATCTGTGGTGCCCTGCGCAAACTCCGTTGTAACGGAGTTGTTGGCTGCAACATATTTCGCGTAATCGGAGGTAGTTCTGAGCCAATCAGCCACGCTATCCGCCCAGTAGTACATGGGATCCTTAGGTTGGCCGGACGCTGCGTCTATGTCGACGGTGATGACCTGGTAGGCCGAAACGGTGGTGGTTTCATTGATGCCGTTGACGGTGAAGCTACCTTTCTGATCCGGGCTAATAGCAAAACCGGTCAGGCTCATGGACAATACAACTGCCAGCACCAGGCAGCATGCCATGATTTGATGGAGGATCTTTTTTGTTTTCATGGATTGTCTTTCCTTTCTGAATCATATTTTTGAGGAGGTCGGTCCTGCCGAGCGGTCGCGCACCGTCCGGCAGGGCCTTGGTCAACCTTGGCGGCATTATTTGATAGGGGATTTTAGAGGCGCCGGTATCGTTTGGCCCCCCTTCTCGCGCAGAATATGCCGCCTATTCCAAAAGCCATAATTAGGCTACCGAGGAGGATAAATTTAGTCGTCCCTCTCCCGCCGGTGACGGGGGGATCGATGGGCTTGTTGTTGAGGAATTTGTAGTCCACTACGGTTTTGTCGTCGCCGGGCCCATAAACCTTTTCGACGGCCGGCGGATTGGCCACCCCTGTGACTTTGATTCTGTCTGTCAGAAGTGACCCGTCGGGATCTACTTGGATCTCCCACTGCCCTTTGGGAAGGGAGTATCCGTTGGGGGCCTTGGTTTCAATCAGACGGTAGGTTCCTTCTATCAGATCGCCAAAATCCACCTTTCCCTCGGAGTCGGATGAAACGGTTTTCACCGATTGCCAACAATCTCCGGGGTTTTGGGGATTTAAAAGGCCTTCTTTATCCAGCCCGCTGTGAGCATGTCCCAATTCTGTATTGGTGCATGTCAAGCGGAAAAGCTGGAATTCTGCACCTTCTAGGGGAAGGCTTTGATCCTTTCCGTCCACTTTTGTGAAGGAGAAGGATGCGGCGGGTACGTCCCAGTGATTGGTAAAGGCTACCACTTGCGTGCTGGCCGTCCCCCCGGGACCCGGTGGGGCGATCTCCCCGCTGGCTTCTATGCCTGCAATGGGGTCACCCCCGTCTATGGTTACGGAAGTCTCATAGCCTTCCCTAGAAGTATTGGGATCTGTTTCTGTAACAGTAAATTTTGTGCCTGTGGGCAGGCCGTGGATGACAATGCTTTCCTGATCCTTTAAAGCGATGAGGTGTCCCTCGACGGTCACCGCACCCTGCCCGTCAATCGCTATGAAACCGTTTTTTGTGGTTCCATCCGGCAGGGCCTTAGTATAAGGGTAGGATGTGTTGGGAAGAGGAATGAATGGACTGCCGTCTGGATTTATCAGGGTCAAGGTAAACGTGAAATCCCGATTTGTTTCCCCGTGGTTGCCGGTTACAAACTTTTGGATCTTCAAATCCCCCAGGGTCTGCTGCAACTGAATGCGGCCGTTATTTCCCAGGTAAACTTGGACTGATGTTTTATCATCCTGCCCAACAACATGGGGATTGATGGAATAATCCGCTGTGTCAGTGAGATTTTGTACTTTTTCCTCGCTATATTCCCCGTGGGTGTAACGGGATGTCCCCATTGGAATGTACCAATATCCTTCCGCCTCATTGTATGTAGCTTTTTCCATAGCTTCCGGCTGGATTGGTACATATTGGGTTTGGATTTCCTTTTTCTCTTCTGCCGATGAAGTTACAGTAAAGGTTTGTTTGAGATAATATCCCTCTGTCGGCTTCTCATATGGATTCTGATAGACACTCCCATCTTGATTGAGTATTTTGGTGTCCCGATGGAAACAGTAGAATTCATTTTCTTGGGACGGCTTAAAGGTGACCACGGTATCGGCTGTCTTTTGCCCATTTTCTTCGGTCCAGGCATTGGTGTAAAAGGAGTAGGTCCCGGTTGCAGCATCATAATGCTTATAGTCGTCATCTACCATGAACTGGACGTTGTCTGAAGTGACGTCCTTCAGGCCGGCTTCGTAGAAAAAGCGCATGGGATACGCGGCTGTCCGGACGGTACCAGCCTCAGTTGCCTCTTCCAAATCTTTGCCGTCGATGGTGACTTTATACCGTACCATCGGCACCAATGACGACGGCACCTTCAGCAATACGGTCTGCTTCCCTGTGGATAACTCTTCCACTACCCGGGCGGTGATGTA
>CAJFOZ010000065.1 GCA_904397895.1 uncultured Clostridia bacterium | reverse complement strand
GGGCGGTGTGGCGGCGGATCCTATCCGCGCGGGCAGTGCCCGCTTCCACGTCGCTCTGGGGTTATGATCGGCGCTTATCCCTTTGGGACACGGTATCTTTTCTCTATAAGAATGCACGCCAATAAAGTTACCGTGTTTCTCAGAAACAAGTATCCGTAATGCCTTTTGGGCAGTGCCCGCTTCCACGTCGCCCTGGGGTTATGATCCGCACTTATTTCTTTGGGACACGGTATCTTTTCTTTGGAAGCGGATTCTATCCGCGGGCTTCTATCACTATCTCCCGCACGCCTTCCACAGCTTCCTCAACCAATTGGTCAAGAGGCAGCTTCTGTTCCGCCGCCTCCAAATCAGAAAGCCGCGGCCTGGTCTTGGGATGTTTGGGAGTAAATACCGTACAACAGTCCTCATAGGGCTGAATGGAAATGTCAAATGTCCCAATTTTACGGGAGATTTCCACAATCTCCTCCTTGTCCATCCCGCATAGAGGACGCAAGACGGGAAGTCCGGCCACTGCATCGGTGCATACCATGGCGGGCAGGGTCTGGCTGGCTACCTGGCCAACGCTTTCCCCCGTCACCAATGCTAAGCATCCCCTCTTCTCCGCCACGGCCGACGCAATGCGCACCATGAAGCGGCGCATAACCACTGTGAACAAATCCTCCGGACAGTGATCCCGGATGGCTTCCTGGATGGATGTAAAGGGGACAATAAGCAACTTCATCCGCCCGGCGTATCCGGCCACTTGGGTCAACAGTTCAATGACCTTGCGTTCCGCCCTCTCACTGGTGTAGGGTGGGCTGGCAAAATGGATGGCCGTCAATTGAAGGCCGCGTTTGGCCATCATATAGCCCGCTACAGGGCTATCGATCCCGCCTGAGATGAGCAGTAGCCCACGGCCCCCTGTTCCCACCGGCATGCCGCCGGCTCCCGGCAGCACTTTACCATGGATATAGGCCCCGAAGTCGCGGATCTCTACCATAACGGTGATGTCCGGATGGTGCACATCCACCTTTAAATGAGGGAAACTGGTTAGCAGTCTCTCCCCCATGGCGGCGCAAATGGCCGGGGATTTGAGTGGGAAGGTCTTATCCGAACGCTTTGCTTCTACTTTAAAGGTCCTGGCGTTTTCCAATATGTCTTCCAGATAACCAGGGGCAGCGTCTAAGATGACATCCATCTCTTTGGCCACCACCATGGCTCGGGATAATGCCACAATGCCAAACACTTGGCTTACCCGATTCACCGCCTCATCCAGATCGATGGATGATTCCTTCGGTTCTATGGTGATGACCGACTGGGCTTTTCGGATCTCAAATGACCCAAGTCCTGCCAGACGGCGTCGAATGTTTTTTACCAAGATGGATTCAAAAGTGGATCGATTTAAACCCTTGAGAGCCAGCTCCCCCATTTTTACCAGTATGATTTCATTCACAGTCAAAAACTCCCTGTTTTCCTCTTTATTTCCTTAGGCGTGCGATGCCCTCCTCGATGCCTTCTACCAAAGCCTCCACATGCTCCATCCGGTTAAACCGGGAGAAGCTGACGCGAAGGGCGCTGTCCACCGTCTTGCGGCTGAGGCCCATAGCGGTTAAAGGACGGCTGAGAGCCCCCTTAGAACACGCCGACCCGCTGGATACATAAATGCCCTTCTGTGCCAAAAAATGAAGCATGGTTTCCGAACGAACACCCTCTACCGACAGGTTAAACACATAGGGTAACGCGTCCTCCGGTGAATTAATGCGCACACCCGGCATTGCCTCGGCTGCTTTGTATAGAGCATCCCACAGCTTAGAAGCTTGTGTGGCATGCTGGGTTACATCCCCCAAAGCCTCCACCGCCGCGCCAAAGCCGGCGATAGCCGGTACCCCTTCGGTTCCAGGACGGATGCCCTGTTCTTGGCTGCCGCCATACTGCCTGGGCAAAATGCGCGCCCCTTTGCGGATATATAAGGCCCCCGCGCCCTTAGGACCGTGGATTTTGTGGGATGAAATGGTCATAAGGTCCACCCCTAACGCTGCGGGACGGCAAGGCATTTTGCCAAAAGCCTGCACAGCGTCACAGTGGATGAGGGCAGGGGCTCCCGCCTTTTTCACGGCTTTTTGCATCTGCTCCACCGGCTGAATGGCCCCGGTTTCATTGTTGACCAGCATCATGCTGACCAGGATGGTATCCTGGTTCACCGCTTCATAAATTGACCCAGTAGGGATCTTGCCGTCCGGCCCTGGAACCAGGCGCACCACTTCAAATCCCTGTCGCTCCAAGGCATCGGATGTTTCGTAGACCGAGGAATGTTCCAGCTGGGTGACAACAATGCGTTTACCGGCTCTTTTCTTTGCGGCCGCACCGCCAAACAAAGCCAGGTTATTGGCCTCGGTACCGCCGGAGGTAAATACAATCTCCCGCTCCATACAGCCCAGACGGTCGGCCACGGCGCGACGTGCCCGATCCATTTCATCCTCCGCCTCAATGCCCTTCTGATGTAACGAGGACGGATTGCCGTACGATACCGTCATCACCTGCACCATGCGCTTGACCGCTTGGTCGCACACCCTGGTGGTCGCACTATTGTCCAGATAAATATCCTGCAAACCGATTCCCCTCAATCCATAAAAAGCGGGAAATGCGCTGGTCTCTACTTGCACATCCGCCGCCTCTATTGTCCTATCAAATAACTAGATATTATTATACAACAATCCCGCCCCTTCCGCAAGACGTCCGGCTACTGGCTTTTTTCTCCTATGATCCGTCCTTTTTCAATCATTCGTAAGTCTAGACAAACGCTCTTTTGAAATGGTATAATGATTGGAAATATATCCGTTAATAGGTTGAAATCGGCGCTTTTTGAATACGAGTGGGAGGATGTTATGCAGCAAAGCCATTTTTTTGCCATGTTGTCCCGTATGAAGCATATCAACCGTTGGGGGCTCATGCGCAATACCTATCCCGAAAACATCAGTGAACACAGCCTCCAGGTGGCCATGATCGCCCATGCCCTGGCCGTTTTGCGCAACCGCCGGTTCGGGGGGGCGGTGTCCCCGGAACGGGTGGCCTTGCTCTCCCTCTTCCACGATACGCCGGAGATCTTGACCGGTGATCTTCCCACTCCGGTCAAATACCGCAATTCGGCCATCCGGTCGGCTTACCAGCAGGTGGAACTGGATTCGGCCCAGCAACTCCTGGGCCTCCTCCCCGACGATTTGCAGGAGGATTACCGGGCCCTCTTTCTACCCCTAGAGGAGGAGAAGGAGCTTTGGGTACTGGTCAAAGCGGCCGACAAGCTCTCGGCCCTCGTCAAATGCATCGAGGAGCAGAAGGCCGGCAACCAAGAGTTTCGCACAGCCGCACTCTCTACCCGGCAGGCCGTCGTGGAGATGCATGTCCCGGAGGCCGACGTATTTTTGGAGGAGTTTCTCCCCTCCTTCTCCCTGACGTTGGACGAACTCAATCGCAATCCCTAAGATATCCCTTGCCCAATGGGCATATATAACTAGAAGACCAGCAGCTTTATCGTCATGACGGCACAGGTCTTTTTTCTGTCTTAAAAGGGACGGATTGTCTTTCAGCCGTCTCTAAACCAAGCAAATGGGGTGATTTTAACATGGCATTTTGCCCTTTTCACGCCTACGATCCCGACCATCGCAACCCTCTTGGCGCCGTCCCTGCCGGGACGCCGGTCCATCTTCGCGTCCTGCTTCCCAGGGATTACGGCTGTTCCTCCTGCACCCTGGTCGTCCGGGCCGATGCCCAAAAGGAACCACGGCGGTACGGGATGTTCTGGTGCGGTATGGAGGGCCAGAATTCCGAGTGGTGGGAGTGCCATTTTAAGCCCGATACATCGGGGCTCTACTGGTATTCCTTTGAATGCCAGACCCATCAAGGGAAACTCCCGATCTCGGCCCGTCCCGACGGCAGCGGCGTGCTGGGAGGCCAAGGCGCTTGGCAACTGACGGCTTACGACCCTTCCTTTGAAACGCCGGACTGGATCAAAGGGGGCGTCTATTATCAGATTTTCCCCGACCGGTTCGCCTCTTCGGGACGACCAAAACAAGGCGTACCCGGCGACCGCACTTTACGTCAGGACTGGGGCGGCCAGCCGGAGTGGAAGCCCAATGCCGAAGGTAAGGTCACCAATTCGGACTTTTTTGGCGGCGATCTTCTAGGTATCGAGCAAAAGCTTCCCTATCTGGAGAGCCTGGGCGTCACATGCCTTTATCTCAACCCTATCTTTGAATCCCATTCCAATCACCGGTACGACACCGCTGATTATACCAAAATCGACCCTTTGTTGGGAAACGAAGGGCAGCTAAAGCGTCTGTGCGCCCAAGCGGCCAAACGCGGCATCCGCGTCGTGTTGGACGGCGTTTTCAGCCACACCGGTTCCGATTCTGTATATTTTAACCGGGAAGGGCGTTATGCTCCAAACGGCGCTTACAATACCCAGCAGTCCCCCTATTACTCCTGGTACAAGTTTCAAAAATGGCCGGAGCTCTACACCTCCTGGTGGGGGTTCACTACCCTGCCGGAAGTCCATGAAGAGGACCCTTCCTTTTTAGAATTTATCTGCGGGGACCAAGGGGTACTTAAAAAATGGCTTAGGTGCGGCGTATCCGGCTGGAGGCTGGACGTGGCCGACGAGCTTCCTGATCTGTTTTTAGAACGGCTGCGTCAATCGGTCAAGGAGCAAAATCCAGACGCTTTGATTCTGGGAGAAGTTTGGGAGGACGCCTCCAACAAAGAGAGCTACGGAGCCCGGCGCAAGTTCCTGCTGGGCAAGCAGTTGGATTCGGTGATGAATTATCCCTTCCGCAACGCCATCCTGGGCTTTTTGACTGGGGCCAAAGGGGAGGATTTCTTATCCATTATAGCATCGGTGTGCGACCACTATCCCGCTCCGGCGCTGCATACCCTCATGAACCACATCGGTACCCATGACACCGAACGGGCCCTTACCGTCCTGGCCGGAGAGCCGGCGGGCGACCGGGGCCGGGACTGGCAGTCGCAGCAGCATTTGTCCCCGGATCAGAAGGTGCGTGGCTTGCATTTAATGCGTCTGGCCTCGGCTATCCAGTATACGCTTCCCGGCGTCCCCGCCCTCTATTATGGCGATGAGGCCGGCATGGAGGGGTATAAAGACCCCTTTAACCGAGGCTGTTATCCCTGGGGCAATGAGGACCATTCCCTTGTGAAATGGTACCGCCGTTTAGGGCGTATCCGCAAGGCCTGTCCTGCCCTAGTGGACGGGGAATTCATCCCCCTGTTTGCCGAGGGGGATGTGTTGGCCTTCGGCCGGCGCAAGGGAAAAAACACCCTTTTGACAGTGGTCAACCGCTCGGGTGATCCCGTCTCCTTCCCGCTTCCCAAGGGGTGGGAAAACGTCACTTGTATCGTGGGGAATAAAGAGGACAAAACCATTCATCTGGCCCCCTACGGCGTCGTGCTGGCGGGTACTGGGCAATGGGTGGGGAAACTATTATCAACCAGTAAGGACGGCTGATTGTTATGAAAAAATTATCCCCTTCCTTGGAGGACTATCTAGAGACCATCCATATCCTGGAGCAGAAGGGGCCGGTGCACGTCACCGACATTGCCAATGAATTAGGGTTATCCAAACCCAGCGTCAACCGGGCGGTCAAGACGCTGGCACAGGACGGCCTATGCGATCATGAGCCGTACGGCACCATCCGTCTCACCCAAGAGGGGACGCGCATCGCGTCGGAGGTACTGTTCCGCCATGTCACCATCAAAGGGTTCCTTATGCAGCAGCTGGGCATCTCAGAAAAGGTCGCTGAGGAGGATGCTTGCCGCATGGAGCATGTGGTCAGCACGGAAACCATGGAGAAACTGCTGGAGTATATCAAAAAATCCCGGAACTAATAAACCAAAACGGATGTAAACCCATCCGTCGATCTTTGAGCTCAATGGGCTGGAGGCTTTTGGATAAAAAATAGGGTATGGTTGAATTTTCCCGCTGGCTCGGGTATACTGAGAATAGAATCATGTGGGGGATCTCTTTCCCCTACCAGAAGAAAAAACGTTAAAATAACCGGTTAGGGCGGCGGGGAGCCGCCCTAACTTTTCTGTTTATGACTACGGTGGAAAGGCGATGATTGTGTGAAACTTGCCCGCTTGCTAGAAGAAGCCGGCGTATCCGCCCCCTGTTCTCCCGACCGAGAGGTGAGAGAATTGTGTTACGATTCCCGCAAGGCCACGTCCGAGAGCGCTTTTGTGGCCCTGTGCGGCACGGCGGCCGACGGCCACACCTTCGTCCAATCGGCCTACGACAAGGGATGCCGCGCTTTTGTGGTACAGCATCCTGTGGATCTTCCAAGGGATACCGATGTGATCCAGGTTCCCGATACCAGGGCGGCGCTGGCAACCTTATCGGCCTGCCTGTTCCATCATCCTGCCCGACGCGTCAAGACCATCGGCATCACCGGGACCAAGGGGAAAACATCGGTGGCCCATTTGCTCCACCATATTTTAGAGCAGACTGGGCACAAATCCGGGCTTGTGGGCACCACCGGTATCCGGTTTGGGGACGTGGTCCGCAAAACGGTCAACACCACCCCCGAATCCTATGAGCTTCAAAAGGCCCTTGAGGATATGGACAAGGCAGGTTGCGAGTATGCCTGTGTGGAGGTATCCTCCCAGGGCCTTATGGCCCATCGGGTGGACGGCCTCCCTTTTGAAATCGGGATTTTCACCAATCTTTCCCCCGATCACATCGGCCCGGGAGAACACGGCAGTTTTGAAGAATACATGGGGTGGAAGGCCACGCTGTTTGAGCGCTGCCGCGTAGGGATGCTCAACCGGGACGATCCCCATTTTGAGGATATGGTCAAGAACGCCACCTGTGTAATCCGCACCTTTGGCATGACCAATAAGGCCGACTACTGGGCAGACGACGTCCAGCTCCTGCGGGAACCGGGATTTTTAGGGGTGGGATTTACCTGCCACACCCCTGTGGGCAGTTTCCCCATACGTCTCCCCCAGCCCGGGCGGTTCAGCGTCTACAACGCATTGGCGGCCATCGGGGCAGGATGTGAACTGGGCATCCCTCTGCCGGACATGGCGGCAGCCCTGGCCGACGCCGTTATCCCCGGCCGCATCCAGCTGATCCCCGCCCTTCCCTACTGCACCATTGTGGTGGACTACGCCCACAACGAGCTGAGCCTGCGTTCCATCCTAACCACCCTGCGGGAATACCATCCCAGACGCCTCGTCTGCCTCTTTGGCTCGGTGGGAGGACGCACGCAGCTTCGCCGCCAGACCTTGGCCCATGCCGCGGCCGAACTTGCCGATTTTTCCATCCTCACCAGCGACAATCCCGACTTTGAGGATCCGGTGGCTATCCTACAGGACATCGAGCAGGGCATGGGGGCAGCCAAGGGCCGGTTTATCTCTATCCCCGACCGGGGAGATGCCATCCGTTATGCCGTGGATCTGGCCAAACCCGGGGATATGATCCTGTTGGCCGGCAAAGGCCACGAGGATTATCAGTTGATCCGCGGAAAACGCGTCCCATTTTGTGAACGGGATGTGGTGATGGAAGCCGCACAGCAACGTCTCAAGCGGGAAAAGGGCGGAGAATAAGAGTGAACATTGTAAAAGATGATTTGACGTAAAATGGGCTACAGGAGGTTTCAACATGCAGCCACTTGATCCAAAGATGCAAAAAATAGACCAATTTGTCCAATCCTGTCCCAAGGGGCATTTTATGCAGTCCCCCCAATGGGGACAGTTCAAAGACGCCTGGCACAATGAATTTGTCACGGTGGAGGACGACGCCGGCAACCTAAAGGGCAGCATGAGCCTTTTAATCCGCAAGACCCCTTTTTTGGGGTACAGCATGATGTATTCCCCACGGGGTCCTGTATGCGATATCCACGACAAGGAGACCATCCGGAAACTGGTGGAAAAAGCCTCCCAGGTGGCCAAGCAGCATCGGTGTTACACCCTCAAAATCGATCCCGACGTCTCCATTGAGGACAAGGAATTTTCCAACATCTTCCGGGATCTGGGATTCTCCATCAACAGCGACATTCAAGGCTTTGACGGCATCCAACCCCATTTTGTCTTCCGCCTCAACATTGAGGGCAAAACCGAGGATGAAATCTTAGCCGGATTCGGCAAGAAACATCGGAAAAACGTCCGTCGAGCCATCAAATACGGCGTCACCGTCCGGGTAGGCAGCCGGGAGGAACTGCCCAAGTTCTGGGAGCTGGTGCACGAAACAGGGGAACGTCAGCATTTTGGCATCCGGAGTCTGTCCTATTTTGAAAAAATGTACGATCTTCTGGCTCCAGATCATCTCCGCTATCTCATCCTGGAATACGAGGGGGAGATGATCGCCGGATGTTTAGGCGTCCAATACGGCGACAAGGTGTGGTGCCTCTACTCGGCCACTTCCGACCATCACCGGGATAAAAAAGCCACCTATCTGATGCGCTGGAACCTCATCCTCTGGGCCAAGGAAAAGGGATGCCGCATCTTTGACCTGATGGGCGTACCGGGCATCGTCCCGGAAACCCATCCCCTCTACGGCCTTTACTCGGTGAAAAAAGGCTTCGGAGGCGATCTCATCGAATTCGCCGGGGAGATGGATTTGATCTTCCACCCCTTGGTCTACTCCCTCATCGAACGCGGCATCCAAGCCAGGCATAAACTGCGCCAGCTGCTCCACGGCAGCAAAAAGCCCTCCTCTTCCCAAGCAGGAGAAAAGGCGGAGGCCCCTTCCCCGGAGCAGGAGCCGTCGTGATCCGCCTCATCAAAGCAGATGAGGAGACGGCGTCCCTTCTGCCCTATCTCGAACAAGATGCCTTGGGATGCCGGATGGCTTCGGCGCTGCTTTGTTACCAGGGGACGCCCTTCCTAGACGCTTGGGTCCAGGAAGATGCTTTTGGCATTCAGGCCGTGCTGTGCCGTCTGGACGGGGCCATGACTATTTTGGACACCGGCAAGGCCGACCTCCAGGAACAAAGGGCCTTTTGTCATGCCGTCGGGTTTTCCAGCCTGACGGCATCCCCTTGTGTAGTCGCAGGGTTGGGGCTTACTCCTTCGTCCAGTGGGATAGTGATGAAACTTTGTCCCTTGCCACACAAGCCTAATGGTCATCGTGGCCATCCGACCCAAACTGAGTTATCGTCCCTATGCTCTCCCACCATCTGTTGGGGAGGATCGCCTCGCCTCTATTATCCCATCCTAGAGCAGTGCCGAGGGGACGGCATCCATCTCCCGCCCTTTGACACATGGTATGTGGACTGCTCCCACCGCATGCGTCGGGGTTGGATGCGGGGCGCTATTGCCAGGCAATCGGAGGGGAATAGCGGATGCATTTTGGCCGTGGAAACACCTCATGCAGCTCTTATCTCCGGTGTGGCGGTGCTCCCCTCCTTTCGGAATAAGGGCATCGGAAAAAGGATGGTGGAGGCCCTAACTTCCACCATATTGGCTGAAGGCAAGGCGTGTTTTCTTTTATGCCTTGGCCCATTGGTCGATTTCTACCGCTCGCTGGGTTTTGAGGTGTCGGGACAATGGGCTGTCGCCTCACCGTCTTCCAAGGAGGTCTCTTTATGACACATACCATCTTTGGGCATCCTCTCAGCCAACTTATTTTCTATTTCGCCTTTTATTCCATCGTGGGCTGGATCTTGGAATGCATCTACTGCTCCATCGGCCAACGCAAGGTGGTCAACCGCGGACTCTTATACGGCCCCTGGTGCCCGGTCTATGGATTTGGCGCTGTGGCTTTGATTGTCACGCTGTCCCCCTTGACGTCCTATCCTTTACTATTTGTCCCGCTCTCCATCCTGGTGACGTCCATTATCGAATTTGTCACGGGATGGATCTTTGAACAGGTCCTACATATGAAGCTTTGGGACTACACCGGAAAATTCCTCAGCATCAAAGGGTATGTATGCCTGAAAAATTCCTTGATTTGGGGTGTTTTGTCGGCCCTGTTTATCTGGTTTATCCATCCCCAGGTGGAGAAGGTCTATCTACACCTGGGAAGCGATGTGACCTATTACGGTTCCCTTGTCATCCTGCTGGTGTTTGGCGTGGATTTCCTCGTATCCCTGATCCAGTCGGTCAAGATGAGCGAACATCTCCGGGTGCTGGAGGAACGCTTGCAGGAGGCCCGTCAAGCATTGGATCGTTTGAAAGAGGCAAATGATGGCCAAAAAGCTTTGCTTGAAAAACGGGCCGAGGAATTACGCCGTCTGGCCGATCAGAGAATCGAAGCCACTGTCAAACGTTTTCGTCTTCATTTGAAGGCATTTCCCACTATGTCGTCTAAGAACTATCCCACTTCCCTAAAAGCCGCTCGTGAAGCGCTCAAAAATCGTCGGAGGAATCAAAAATGATGCAAAGACCTTTTTTCACTTACCATCCCGCCGTCCAAGAAGCCGCCCAGAAGGCATTTGACACGGTTAAACCTGCTCTGGACCGCATCGACCGCATCACAGAACAAAATCAGCAAAAGGTTCTGTCCGCCTTTATCCACAACCGGGTCAGCGAAAGCCATTTTGCCGCTTCTACCGGCTACGGCTACGACGACCGGGGCCGTGAGCTCCTGGACCGCGTATTTGCCGACGCCTTGGGCGCAGAGGATGCCTTGGTACGCACTTCCTTCCTCTCGGGCACCCATACTTTGGGCATCGCCCTCTTTGGCGTGCTACGTCCCGGCGACGTCATGCTTTCTGTGACAGGCCTCCCCTACGACACCATTCACTCGGTCATCGGCCTGCGGGGAGAGGGACAGGGCTCCCTAAAGGATTTTGGAGTAGGCTACCGTCAGGTGGATCTGAAACCCGACGGTTCCCCCGACTTGGACGCCATTTCTGCCGCGCTGACGCCCGACGTTAAGATGGTATACCTCCAACGCTCCCGGGGTTACAGCCTGCGTCCCTCCCTCTCGGCTGGAATGATTGGGAAGGTGGCACAGTTTGTCAAGCAGCGCCGTCCCGACGTGGTGGTCATGCTGGACAATTGCTACGGTGAATTTGTGGAAACGGTGGAACCTGTGGAACTGGGTGTGGATCTGATGGCCGGTTCCCTCATCAAAAACGCAGGCGGCGGTATCGCCCCCACAGGCGGATACATCGCCGGTCGCAGCGACTTGGTGGAACTCTGCTCCTACCGTCACACCGTCCCCGGTGTGGGACGGGAAATCGGCGCCACTTTGGGTCATACACGCGATCTGTTCATGGGGTTGTTCCATGCCCCTCATGTCACCGGCGAGGCTTTAAAAACCGCCGCCTTTGCCGCCGCTCTCATGGAACAACTGGGTTACGACGTCACTCCTCGCCCTCTGGAAGAACGGTACGACATTATCCAGGCCATCCAACTGCGGGACCGGGCGTCCCTCATCGCCTTCTGCCAAGGCATGCAAGCCGGCGCTCCCATCGACTCCTTCGTCACCCCCGAACCTTGGGATATGCCGGGCTACGACAGCCAGGTCATTATGGCGGCAGGCGCATTTACGTTAGGCGCGTCCATTGAACTGTCGGCCGATGCCCCTCTCCGGGAACCCTGGGCGGTTTGGATGCAGGGTGGGCTCAACTTCCATTCCGGTAAAGTTGGGGTCATGTTGGCAGCCTCCCATCTCATGAGGGCTCTGGAAAAGGAATAGGATTTCCTCTATTTTTGTAATATATCTTTTTATTTCAACTTATTGTATAACACCCCCGCTGAGCGTATGGGCTTAGCGGGGGTGTTTGATAAATGTAAACTGAGTATCAGGATGCCTCTATTTGGACGTTCAGCACTGCGATAACGCGCATTTCAGCGCTGATAAAATGTGGGCATTGGTTAATTTGTGGGCCATCTTCTCCCGGAACTGGGCTGAACGTGTTTTACCCTGCAACCGTAAAGCATCCAACTCTTGGGATAACCGATCCTGTTGCGCCATTAAATCTTCTACCAGATCCTCTATGCGTCCCAGTTTTTGGATGGCTGGACCGCTGTAGCCCTCTTGCGTCCCAACAATTGCATCCTTTTCCACTTGATAATTCCCATCCCTATCCTTTGTTGTAAGACGTCCCATTATTTCCCCTCCTTATTTTATACTATTAAGTGTACCATACAAGTCGACAACAATCGACTAAATTTTTGTTTTTACACCGCCTAATTCTTTTCAATATCCATAGAATTATACTTTTGTGTTTGGAAAGAATAGGGTATTATGTGGATATTAATTTTTTGTGAATACAAGATGGACATAATGCTTGCAATTTAAAAATAGGGGTGCTATAATACGTGCGAAATGCACGATTTATAAAAAGATTGTGTTAATAAAAAAAGGATGAGCCGTCTGCTTTTTGCATGTTAAAACGGCTTTTTGTTTTGTATTTTTAATCCCTTCCTAAAAAGATTTGTATTAAATTTGCATCAAAAAGGTGTTGATGATTTTGCGAATATCCGAGGCTAGAAAACGAGGCATGCCCCCTGTCCGACTCATTGCTTTGAGTTTTGCCATTATCATTTTGGTGGGGGCTTTTCTATTGACGTTGCCTATCTCTTCTAAGGATGGCAATTTCACACATCCGCTGGATGCTTTATTCACTTCTACCTCTGCTACCTGCGTCACCGGCTTGGTGGTGTTTGATACATTTACCAAGTGGACTTGGTTCGGCCAAGGGGTCATTCTAATGCTGATCCAGCTGGGCGGCTTAGGTCTGGTGACCTTTACCTCTTTCTTCGCGTTTACAATACGCCGTAGGGCGGGAATTAAAGAATTGCAACTTGCCAATGAGTATATCTCAAACGGCAACCTAGCCGATGTCCCCCAGCTCTTTCGCCTCATTTGCATTGTAACCTTTGCATTTGAAACAGTAGGGGCTGTACTATTGGGAATCCGATTTGTGCCAAAGTACGGGCTTCAGGGCATCTGGACATCCATTTTCCTTTCGGTATCGGCTTATTGCAACGCTGGCTTCGATATACTGGGGATGGAAGGCCCTTTTTCCAACCTGATCCATTACAACGACGATCCTTTGGTCATCCTTGTGATCGCTTTCCTCATTATTTTTGGCGGTCTGGGATTTGTCGTGATTAACGATATCGTCTTTATGCGCAAACACGGCCATGTTTTACTTCATACCCGTATCGTACTGCTGTGTACCGCTGCCCTAATCCTAGTAGGTACCATCGGCATCCTCTCCATTGAGTATAACAATCCCGATACATTGGGTCCGATGCCCTTTGGGGAAAAGCTATCGGCTTCCTTTTTCCAATCGGTTTCAGCCCGTACGGCCGGGTTTAACAGCATCGATCTGGCCAGCATGCGGGAACCTGGTAAACTTCTCATGTGCGCTTTGATGTTTATCGGCGCTGCTCCCGGTTCTACAGGCGGCGGTATCAAAGTCACCACCTTTGTGGTATTAATCATGACGGTATATAGCGTTATGCGCGGGCGGGATGACACGGTCGTCCTTCATCGACGGGTGGATAAAAAGGTCGTCTACAAAGCTTTGGCTATTACCATCTTGTCGGCTACATTGGTTATCGTCACCTTCTTTGTAATCTTCTATTGCCAGCGCCAGTTGGGAGTCTCCTCAATTGATAGCCTATTTGAAAGCGTTTCAGCCTTTGGTACGGTGGGGCTTAGTTGTAGCGTCACCCCAGGCTTAGCGGCCGGGGCCAAGATCGCTGTTATTTTCACGATGTTTTGCGGCCGGGTCGGGCCGGTATCATTGGCGTTGGCTATTTCAGCCAACAGCAAAAAGAACGATGCCATTTTACCAGAAGGCCGTATTATGGTAGGGTAGCCTTTTACTAAAAAACACAAAAAATGCCGGAGGAATTTTCCCTCCGGCATTTTTTATTCTGCCTGTGTTGTTGACCTGCCGTTTAACTGGTCGACGGCTTGCTTATATTGATCGTAGGTTAGGAAGGTATTAAGCATCTGCAGGAGGGATTTGGTGGAGAGATGCTCCGGCAAGGACAGCTGGGAAAGCAGTTCCAAACGTCTGGATTTGCTCCCTTCCGAGCCGACAATGCCGTCCTCATACAAATCCAAATTGGTGATATCCCGGCTCTTGGACCGAGGCTGCGGCGACGTCTCATCCCACGTCACCCCTGCCTTGCGCAACGCCTCTATCAATAACTCTTGCGGGATGCCCTCCACCCCCAGTTTCCCCTCTTTGGACGGCTTATCCTTTCTCTTTTCCTTCCCCAATATATCGGGAATGTACACATGCTGGATCTGGGAGGACGGGATGCATCCCGACAAATAATTCCGGATGACAAATCCGGCTGCGTCACTGTCGGTGAGGATGAGGATTCCCCTTTCCTCGGCCAAACGGCGAATGAGATTCATCTTCTCCTTATCCTTAAAGATGCCAAACCCGTCGGTGGGGATGATGATGGCGTCTAGAAGGGAGCTCAGCTTGATTTTATCGTACTTGCCCTCTACGATGACGGCTTGACGCAATGAGATCAATGTCCTTCCCCTTCCCTACATCATAAGCTGGACAATGGTCTGTTCCAGCACCACCCGTCCGTCTACCCGGGACCCTTTTAACTTACGGTCTGCTTCATACAAAAGATCCAGTTGCTCCCGCAGCCGTTGGATATCCAAACGGGAGGCGTCTCTCGCGGCATTCCGAAGACGGAATTCCTTCCCCCGATAGTTAAAGTCCTTGGCCAAATCCTCTGCTCTTACCCCTCCTAAAGAAGCCACCTTGGCTCGATAGAGATCCACTGTACTCATACACAACACCGATAGAATGGTTACCGGCTCCTCCTTTTGATTGAGAAGAGTATCCAAAATGGAAAATGCTTTGTTTATATCACGTTTCGTAATAGCTCGGGATAGGTCAAACACCGTGGATTCCAGCGTGGGAATGGCTACAGCGTCGATGTCCTTGCGGGTGATCTCCCCCTCCCCCAACATGGAGCACACTTTATCCAGTTCCCCGCTGAG
>CAJFOZ010000064.1 GCA_904397895.1 uncultured Clostridia bacterium | reverse complement strand
CCCCGGTTTACGTGCTCCAATATGGCGCTGCCGGTACCGGCCGATTGTCTCACACGCACCCGGTCTCCCGTGATATATCCCGTCCGCGTCACCACCGGCTGTGTGAAGCTGACGTAATCGGCGCTTATATATCCCTTTACTCCATTGGCCAGTTCCACGTGGAACCACCCGTTTTCCGCTTCCCCATGCACCATCACAGTATCGCCCCGGTTTACGTGCTCCAATATGGCGCTGCCAGTACCGGCCGATTGTCTCACACGCACCCGGTCTCCCGTGATATATCCCGTCCGCGTCACCACTGTTGTAGGCGGCTGGATGTCAATATACAAGGCACTGACAAATCCCAGCCTCCCATCCGGTAGACGCACTTGATACCATCCGTTTTGTGTCCCTACAATGGTGACGATATCCCCTTGACGGAATCCATCGATGACGGCGCTATCGGTGGTAGGAGCCTCCCGAACCCGCAAGGAGGTGGCCGTCACCCGACCAAACATGACGGTATCCCCTTCCATTCCCTCGTCGGAGTACTCCAGCCACGAGGAGAGGCTGCCCAATACATTGTCAGTGGCCTGGCCCAGCGCCCATGATCCCAATCCCTTGAGGTCATACTTATGCACCAGCTGGGTCTTTTCCTCCAACGACTGTTCGTCCTCATACCAGATGGTATAATTGCCAGGGGTGAGGCGCTTGCCATTGATGGTAATGGCCTTATCCCCTTCCCGGACGGTGAATTCCGCCTTAGGAGACTGTGTCTTTTGGTCATAGGTCACTTTGGCGTCAAAATCCCGGATGATGTTTTCCACGGTGTTGATACCCACGCCGTTGCCGTTGAAATTGCCGTCCTGGCTCCAGATTCGTCCGAAGAAGGGCACCCCTACCACGATCTTCTCTGCCGGCACCCGTTCCAGGGCATATTGAATGGACCGGTCCACAAAACCGATGCTGGCCACCGGTCCCGCCTCGCTGCCCTGCCAATGTTCGTCGTAGGCCATGATCATCAGGTAGTCGGCGTGCTTGCCTAAGGCTTCGTAGTCATAGGACCCGTGCCAGCCTGTGTTCCAGCCATTGGGATTGGCCGCTACGGCCACCGATACCTCCTTATCCCGTGGGATGAGCTGACGCAGCCGTGCCACCAGGCGGGTATAGGCATCCCGCTCATTGTGGGTGACATTTTCAATGTCCACATTGACGCCGTCTAAATTGTACCTCTCTACCGCATCGGCAAGTTGCTGGGCCAGCCCCTCCGGATCCTTGAGGGCTAGCTGTCCGCCGCGGCGGTCCCAGTGGTTGCTGAGCATGGGCACCACTTTGACGCCCATATCGTGCATTTCCTCGATCAGCTGGGTACTGATGTTGTTGAACACCAGTTTTCCCGCTGAATCGATGTCAAAATAGCTGGGCGACACTGTGTTGAAGGACCCTACTTTTTTGACCTGCTCGATCTGCTGGCTGACCGTCCCGCCGTACAGATAGGTCATATTAAATTTGGAACCGGCGGCCTCCGCTGAAAAAAACATGCCGAAGGGCACCGACGCCACCATGACCCCCGCTACCAACAGTTTTACGCTTTTGATGCGGATGTCCTTGGACTTCTCCCGGATAAATCGGGACAAGTCCTGATAAGGCTTTTTGGACTTTAAGTTGGAAAGGATGTCTAGTCCAAATTCCGCGTGATAACGATCCACTGAGATAATCAGATCATAGCTGTGATCCTGGTTCTCTGCCAGACGATAATAGTACATGGTTCCACCATTCCTTTTGTTGCATATTTGGCTGTATTTTTCCTCCAAAGACAGCTGGTTTCATATGCTTTAGTATATCCAAATAAAGGGTGGAAATTATAGTAAAAAACGGAAGTTCCCGCCGGTTAAAAATTACACAAGGGGCTTTGTCATTTCTCTGTAACCTCTTTTGTATCGCTTCATTTTCTACCAGCGGAATGCACAAGTTCATTTCTTGCTTTTCTTTCATTTTGCCATCTGGTTCCTATGGATTCAAAATACTTCCAAATCTTTTTGTCCAATATCACAATTTTTCCATTTTTAAAAATTTTGTATATTTATCTAATTTTGGGATTATCATACTGATAATCCATATATTCTCCATTTTTATTTTCCTTAATTTGGGTTATAATCCATATTAAGGATGTTATCACAAAAATTTTTCTGTGTTTTGTAACTTTTTTGAAACTTTTGTGGTTTATAGCCTTGCAATAGACAAATGTTTTGTGTAGAATAGATGCATTAATAGCTTTTCTGACAAACATTTAGTCGCTTGGCGAATTTTAGAAAAGAGGGGATTTTCCATGTCGAACAGACTGTTCCAAGGTGTCGTCCATCAAATGCGCAATGCAATTGACCGTGCCATTGGTGTTATTGATGAATCTTCAGTCATTATCGCATGCAGCGAGCTGGGTAAAATCGGTGAGAGCAACGAGAAGTTTTCCCCCGACGCCCTATCTGGCGCCGACCTTCTGTTGAGCGACGGTTATACCTATAAAGCGTTTAGCGATGTGGGAAAATCGGATTACGCCGTTTTTGTGGAGGGTACCGACGAGCTTGCCGGCCGTTATGCTTCCATCCTCAGTGTGGCTCTCAACAACATCAAACAGTATTACGACGAAAAATACGACCGCAGCAACTTTATTAAAAACGTCATTTTGGACAACATCCTGCCCGGCGATATTTATCTGAAGGCCCGTGAACTCCGTTTTAACGCCGAAGTTACCCGGGTGGTGTTGCTCATCCGCATCATCAACCAGACCGATATCTCGGCCTACGACGTTATCCAAAACCTATTCCCGGACAAGTCCAAGGACTTTGTCATCAACATCAGTGAAAACGACATTGCCCTGATCAAAGAGATCTCCCCCGGCATCGAAACCAGGGATCTGGAAAAATTGGCCCGTTCTATTGTAGATACCCTCAGCGGTGAATTCTACACCCAGTCGGTTGTGGGCATCGGCACCAGCGTCACCGGCATCAAGGAACTGGCCCGTTCTTTCAAAGAGGCTCAGGTGGCTCTTGAAGTGGGCAAGGTATTTGACACAGAAAAAACCATTGTCAGCTACGACAATCTGGGCATCGCCCGCCTGATCTATCAGCTGCCCACCACTTTATGTGAAATGTTCCTGCGGGAAGTCTTTAAGAAGGGATCCATTGAGTCTTTGGACCAGGAAACCCTCTTTACCATCCAACGTTTCTTTGAGAATAACCTCAATGTATCGGAGACTTCGCGCAAATTATTTGTCCACCGCAATACTCTGGTCTATCGTCTGGAGAAGATCAAAAAACTCACCGGTCTGGATTTGCGGGAGTTTGACCATGCCATTGTATTTAAGGTGGCTTTGATGGTCAAAAAATACCTGACGGCCAATCCCATCAAGTATTAATCCGACTTTGCGGCAGCGCCCGATTGCGGCTTCTTTTTCGGGCGCTTTGCTTTTGGATTGCCGCAGTGTTCCGGCGATTGTTTGAGGTAGCGTGTGGAAACCCGACTGAATGTTGCAAAGAATGGGGATTGCTTAGAAACCCCAGCTTTATCCCTTTGTGAAACGAATAGCGAGGTAATCCATGATTGAGTTGAAAGGTGTTTCCAAAACGTACGATAACGGCACCGTGGCTTTAAAGGACATCAATCTCACCATTCAAAAAGGTGAATTTGTTTTTATTGTAGGCGCTTCAGGCGCAGGCAAAAGTACTTTTTTAAAATTGATTATCCGGGAGGAAGTACCTAATACCGGCGAGATCACCGTCAATGGGTTTAAACTCTCCTCCATGAAAAAGAAAAATGTCCCCTACTTTAGGCGCACCATGGGCATTGTGTTCCAGGATTTCCGCCTGATCCCTAAGATGACTGTATTTGACAATGTGGCTTTCGCCATGCGGGTCACTGGGGCTACCACCCGTCAGATCCGCAAGCGGGTGCCTTACGTGCTCAGCCAAGTAGGGCTAACTGATAAGGCCCACTGCCTTCCCAAAGAATTATCGGGCGGTGAGCAGCAGCGCGTAGGCCTCGCCCGGGCGCTGGTCAACAATCCCGATCTCCTTGTGGCCGACGAACCTACCGGCAACATCGATCCCCAGCTCTCTTTTGAGATCATCGAGCTGCTCAACGAGATCAATCGGAAGGGTACCACCATTCTAATGGTCACCCACGAGCGGGATTTGGCCAATTGGTTTGACCGGCGTACCATTGAAATTCGAGACGGCTCCATCGTCTCCGATTCGGGAAGGAGCGTTTCGGATGAAGAGCGGTAATATTCGATACTTAGTGAAGGAAGGCTTCCGCAGCGTATGGGTGAATCGCAACATGGCCCTAGCGTCGGTGGGCGTGCTCACGGCTTGCCTGCTGTTGTTAGGAAGCGTTCTTCTTTGTGTTCTCAACATAGACGAAGCCTTCAAGTGGCTGGAAAAACAGAATATTGTGATGGTATACGTCCAAGACAGCTCCTCTGAACAGCAGACTGCACAGTTGGGGGAGGACATCTCCAAAATGGACAACATTGAGTCATGTGTCTTTGTCTCCAAGGAGGAAGGGCTGGACAAACAGCTGGAGGCATTTGGTGAGGACGCTGAGCTCTTGGAGAGCCTAAAAGACGACAACCCCCTTCCCGATGCCTATCGGGTTTCGGTGAAAGATCTCTCCCTTTATGATCAAACGGTGGATGAAATTAAGGGAATGTCCGGGGTCGAGAGTGTGGCCAGCAACCGGGATGAAGCGGAAACTATGACCCATGTGCGCAATGTGGTTTCCAACGTCGGCGGTTGGGTCATCGGTATCCTGGTGATCGTCTCGCTTTTCATTATCTCCAACACCGTTAAGATTACCATGTTTGTGCGCCGGCTGGAGATCAGCATTATGAAATCAGTAGGCGCTACCAATGCTTTCATTACCATACCCTTTTTGGTGCAAGGTATGTTCTTGGGCCTCTTCTCGGCCGCCTTGTCCTCAGGGATCATATGGTATCTCTATTATTTGGCTGCCGGAGCGGTGGAGGGTATTATGCCTAGTCTGACCGTGATCCCGTTCGGCCAGGTCGCTCTCCCCATCATCCTCATCTTTGTGGGAGCCGGCGTCCTGACCGGTACCATCGGCAGCGCTATTTCCATCCGTCGTCATTTGAAACACGATGCAAGGGGGATCTATGATGTCATTTAAAAAGAAGAAGGTACTACGCATTTTGGGCTTGCTGACGGCCATATCGGTACTGACTGCCACTGTGCCGATGGCCGGATTTAGTGTCCAGACAAAAGAGAGCCTCACCCAGCAGATTCAGAGTTTGGACAGTCAAATCAAAGAGAGGGAACAAAAGCTCCAGGAAATCAAAGATCAGCAGGGCGAAACCAAAGCCTATCAGGAGGTCTTGCAGGGCCTTGTCAACGACTCCATGGCCCGTATCGACAATCTTGCGGCTCAGATAGACCAGCAGGATGCGGAAATCGCCTCTTTAGACGACAAAATCTCCACATTGGACGCCGAGATCCAAGCGTTCAGCCAGGAGATCGAACAGAACGAACAGCGTAAGCAGCAGCTAGAGGATGAGCTGCGCCAAAAAGAGAAGGATATTGAGGAATCCTATGATGTGTTTGGCCAGCGTGTACGCGCCATGTACATGACCGGCAACGCCTCCCTCCTGACCCAGCTGCTCAACGCCACCGACTACGCTGATTTCCTTTACCGGTCCCAGGTGGTCAAGAGCATCTCCGAACACGATCAGCAGCTCATCGATGACATCCGTCGTCAGGCGGACGAGATCCAGTCCACCAAGGATGAGATTGAGCAGACCGTCCGGGAAATCAACGATAAAAAGAAACAGTCGGAAGACAAACGTGCCCAACAAGAACAGGCCCGTTCCGACGTCCAGGCAAAGCGTGATGAATCGGCCGCTTTGATGGACCAATACAACGCCGAACAGGACGAGCTTTCGGCTCGCGCTGAGGAAAACCGTCTGTTGCTGGCCCAGCTGGAAGGCGACGAGTCGGCCGCGCTTACCAACATCGCCACCCTATCCGCCAGCAAAGAGGAAGCTGAGGAAGATCTGAAAGATCTGGAAAATCCGCCTGTTGTGGAAAATCCGTCCGGAGGCCAGCAGGTTGATAAAGAAGATCCTGTGACAAATGATCCTGGAACCAGCACCCCTCCCACGCCCACCAATCCTCCCGCTTCCAACGTCGGGTTTGTTTGGCCCACTCCTGGGTACGCAGGGCTTAAGTACATCACCTCTTATTTTGGCAACCGCAACGATCCCTTCACCGGTGAGTTGAAGGGGCACGGCGCCATCGACATTTCCGGCGCCGGCATTTACCGCACGCCTGTTGTGGCTTCCTCCGGCGGCACTGTCGTCAAGGCGGCCCATGGCAATACCGGTTACGGCAACCACGTCATCATTGACCACGGCGTTATGAGCGACGGCAGCCGGTACTATACCCTCTACGGCCACTGTAGTTCTCTGGCTGTCTCGGTGGGACAAACCGTCAGCCAGGGGCAAGTCATCGGTTATGTTGGTTCCACCGGTTATTCCACCGGCCCCCACCTCCATTTTGAGGTCCGCAAAGGCGCCAACAACTCCGCCAGCCGCGTCAATCCCCTTCTGTATCTTCCTACATAAGGAAAAGTGAGGTCCATTCATGAGTAAACGAATCCCCTTGGGTCTCACCATTGCCTTAGTCCTTTTGACCGCAGCCGTCAGCATTTCTGTGACGATGGCTGTCTCGGTGAAGCAATTCAACGGTAAACTGGATGTAAGCAATCAGACGTCTATTTCCTTAAAGCTTAGTGAGATTGATTCCATAATCCGCAGTGAGTATATGGGCGCTATTGATGAGGCAAACCTTCAAGACCATATTGCCGCGGGGTATATTGCCGGGATCGGCGATCGTTACGCCAGTTACTACAGCGTAGAGGACACGAAGGACAAGCTTAATTCTTTAGCCGGCAGCGAAGTGGGCTTAGGGCTCCAAGTCACACAGAGGGACGACGGTTCTGTCGTTATCTTCAATGTTATGCCCGGAGCCCCGGCTGAAAAGGCCGGTGTGCAAGAGGGTGACATCATCTCAGAGGCGGAAGGGCAATCGGTGGCCGATATGTCCCTCTCTGAGATCCAGGATCTCTTGGTCGGGACGGTGGGAACTACTGCCAACTTTACGGTTACCAGAGGAGAGGAAACCATCCCCTTTTCCATCCTGCGGGAAAATTATACCAACGTATCGGTATCCTACATGGTGATAGACGGCATCGGCTATGTGGATGTGGATGAATTTAACGAATCTACTGATGAGCAGTTTATCGCCGCTATGGAGGATCTCCAGAGCCAAGGCGTATCTGGTGTGGTATTCGATATGCGCAACAACCTTGGCGGTACATTGGATTCCGTAGCCAAGTCTCTCGATTATCTGGTTCCGGAAGGCCCCATTGTCTATAAGGCGGCAAAAAATAGTTCCCGAGAGGTGCTTTATTCCTCTGACTCCAATGAAGTCGATCTTCCCATGATGGTGCTGGTCAACGATCAGACCGCTTCGGCTGCTGAACTCTTTGCCTGTGCTCTGCGGGATTATGGCAAGGCACAATTGGTCGGGACCCTAACCTACGGCAAAGGCTGCATGCAGAATTTTGAGCAGCTCAGCGATGGTTCTGGTATCAACTTCACAGTGGCCAATTTTGACCCTCCTAAGTCGGAGAACTTCGATGGAAAAGGCCTTATCCCCGACTTTGAAGTAACTTTGACCGACGAGCAAAAAGACAATTTTTATTTGTTGGCCAAAGAAGAGGATCCTCAGCTTCAGAAGGCCCTTTCCCTTTTAAAGGATAGCTCATCTTCCTCGTCCGAGGAGCAGGCCCCTTCCAGCGAGGAGCAACCGGTTGATTCCCAAGAATAAATAAGCAATGCCGTTTTTGCTCGTAATAGGCAGCGGCAAAGTAGCCCCCCGACGCCAAGGATTTTCTTAGCGCCGGGGGGCCTTTTTATGCAAACGTGTGATATTTAGCCAAGAAGTGATTTTAATTCTTCAACGAAACAACACACATGAAACCCATCGCATACAGCGTGGTGGACTTGTATGGCCAGAGGCATGGTATAACGCCCATCCTTTTCCTGGTATTTCCCCAAGGTAAAGATGGGCAGGAGATACTGGTACCCCTTTTGCAGGTTCAAATGAAAGCCCTCAAAATCCTCCCACGGGATCATGGACACATTAAAGCAATTTTCGGGGGCGTTGGGTTTTGCCTCCCTTTTGTGGACATGCCCAAACCGATCCATATCGTCCTGGTAGTCTTTTAAAAATAGGTTGTAGTCCTCTGCATAAGGGGTCCAGATGGAAGAAAAGGTATGGGTATCCTTGTGGAATATAGTATAACAAGGCATCATCTGGGAAAATACCCCCAACTGGCCTTGCCGGTTATAGGCTGTCCGGAATTCCGGATGGTTGTTGACCACCTTTGCCATACGGTGAAGCAGTGCCGGATAAATTTTCTCCTGCGATCTTTTTAGCTGCGTGATGTCCAAACGGACGGTCATGCTATACGTACAGGGAACATCGGAGAAAAAATGCGTAAAATACTCTTCCCGTTCCCAATTAGTCCGATCGATGGGATTAAAAAATTCCATTGCAATCACCTTTTCCCTCTTCTTTTTCTTTTAGTTTATCTGTTATCCTTATTATTTACAAGCCTTTTCCCAAGCACAACGTCTGCCTCTTCATAACCGCTGTATCGTTTGCATATAAACAACTGATGGTCAAAGTGGGATGGGGTGGTTGTTTGTTTGCTGTACTGGCTGTTCAGAAACGCATCGCGCATGGGGTTCTGGGGCGACTACGTCTTTTTTCCCGTCCGGATCCGCCTATCTCCCATGTGGTCCAGGAGGGGAACATCTCTTATCTTAAAATCCAGGCCCAGGTGGATAAACGCCATCCCTTGGACTGGGACGCCGTCGTCCGCCTGGCCGCTTGGGCCCCTGCCGGGCTGCTGCTTCCAGAGGACTTCAATCCCCCTGACGGACTATCCTACCGTCCGGTAGACGTTTCCCCTTTCCAACGCCTACTCTGCTGCATGGCCTGCCACCGCTCCCTCCGGGAAGCCGATCTCTCTCCCTCCAAACTGCAAATATGCCTCATAGATCCCACCGGCCAATACGGTAAAGTAGCCTTGTCCCTGTTGCGCTATGCTTCCACCGTCAAGGTATACACCCCCCAAGTGGATCTGTTTGAGGAGGCCGCCCGGCAATCCATCAAACAGTACGGCGCGCCGCTGTTGGTATCCGATGATCCAGAATGTGTGTCGGAGTGCCCGGTGGTCCTCAATCCTTGGGGGATGCCGGCCCCGGCCTCCAGGGAGGCGGTGGTATTTTCCACCCATCCCCTGAAGGGACAACACCGCCTGTGTCTCACAAGATACACCGCCGCTGTAGGAGGGAATGCCGGACGCCTTTGTCCGGGAGGTATCGATCCCACCCAATTTGCCGCCGCTTTGTACGCCGCCGGACGGCTCCGGGATCCGGTGGAGGTATCGTCCTGTCTGGCAGGCGGGCAATGGTTGGATTTCCTGGCTGTAGCCTCGTCCATCCGCCGGGCCTATGACTTCTTAAATCGCAAAGAAACAAGCGAATTAAAGCGGAAACATTGACAGAGTGTAAGCTCTTGACTATAATAAATCTAATACCCACGATGGATGAAAATAGCCTATTGGGCCTTCATCCTCGGGGATCTGTAAAAAGCAATTGCGGCCAGATAAGTGGAAAACCTCCATCCGTTGCCCGGGTGGAGGCGTCTTATTGGATGAGGCTGCCTTTGATCTAATTCTTAACGATTACTGGAGGTACTGGAATGGCCAAGCAGGTTCTCCTGACCGACGAAGGTCTTAAAAAATTGGAGGCTGAGCTGGAAGAGCTCAAAACTGTCAAACGAAAAGAGATTGCAGATAAAATCGAAGTAGCCCGTTCCTTCGGCGACCTTTCGGAAAACAGCGAATACGATGAGGCTAAAAACGATCAGGCTATCGTAGAGGCCCGTATTGCTGAATTGGAAGCGATGCTGCGCAACGTCAAGGTGCTGGACGAGGATGAACTGAGCACCGAGATGATCCATGTAGGTTCCAAAGTCAAGCTCTATGACCGGGAGTTTGAAGAGGAAGTGGAATACCAGATCGTCGGGTCTACCGAAGCCGATCCCTCTAAGGGCCGTATTTCCGACGAATGCCCGGTGGGCAAAGGCCTTTTGGGCCATCGCGTGGGCGAAGCGGTGGAAATCGAAGTGCCCGACGGCGTCGTCACCTTCGACGTATTAGAGATATCCAAGTAATGAAGGCGGGGGAAGGCGGCAAATGCCCTTCTCCCGTTTTTAATTGTAGGCAGAGATGCCCGCGATTGATCTTTCCTGGATGATATCCATTTGATGTCATGGGAAAATAAGTTCCGCCGGTCCATCCATGGCGGCGGCAAGAAGTAAAAAATGAACGGAGGTCCATTATGAGCCAAAATAACCAACCGCCCGTGCCTGAGAACAGTGGGGAAAATCTAAACGAACTTCTGCAAATCCGCCGGGATAAGTTAGCCGCTCTCCAAGAGGAGGGCAACGATCCCTTTACCATCACCACCGCCACCCAGACCCATCATGCCGCTGAAATTGTGGAGCGGTTTGAGGAGTTGGAGAATACCGATTGCACCATTGCCGGGCGCATTATGACCTGGCGGGATATGGGCAAGGCTAACTTTATCGATATCCACGACGCTACCGGCCGCATCCAGGTATACGTCCGTATGAACGACATCGGCGAGGAGGCCTTCGCCGCCTTCAAAAAATGGGATATCGGCGATATCGTAGAAGTAACCGGCTTTATCTTTCGCACCCGCCGGGGTGAGATTTCCGTCCATGCCAAGGGCATCCGTCTGCTCTCCAAGTCCCTCCTCCCCTTGCCGGACAAGTTCCACGGCCTCAAGGATACCGACGTCCGTTACCGCCAACGGTATATCGACCTGATTGTCAATCCCGAAGTCAAGGATACCTTCCTCAAGCGCAGCAAGATCATTACCTCCATCCGCCGCTATCTGGACGGCAACGGCTTTACCGAGGTCGAAACCCCTATTTTGAACCTCATCGCCGGCGGCGCTACTGCCCGTCCCTTCATCACCCATCACAACACCTTGGATCTGGACATGTACCTGCGCATCGCGCCTGAATTGTATCTCAAGCGCCTCATCGTAGGCGGCATGGAGCGGGTGTATGAGCTGGGCCGCAACTTCCGCAACGAGGGTATGGACGTGCGTCACAATCCGGAATTTACCATGGTGGAGCTGTACGAGGCTTTCACCGATTACAACGGCATGATGAAACGTGCTGAGGAGATGATCTCCACCGCTGCCATGGAAGCCACCGGTTCCACCAAAGTGACTTATCAGGGGGAAGAAATTGACTTGACCCCTCCCTTCCGCCGTCTGAGTATGCTGGACGCCGTCAAGCAGTACGCCGGCATTGACTTTGACTCCTTCCGCGGCGACGACCAAAAAGCCCTGGAAGCCGTCAAGGCGCTGGGCATCGAGGACGTCAAAGACGATATGACCTGGGGCGATCTGCTCAACCTGGCCTTTGAGGAAAAGGTGGAGGAACAATTGGTACAGCCCACCTTTATTATCGACTATCCGGTAGAGATCTCTCCCCTGACCAAGCGCAAGCCTTCGGCCCCTCATCTGACCGAACGGTTTGAACTGTTTATTACCCGCCGCGAATTTGCAAACGCCTATTCCGAGCTCAACGATCCCATCGATCAGAGGGCCCGTTTGGTGCGTCAGGCAGCCATGCGTGAAAAGGGCGACGACGAGGCCCAGATGCTGGATGAGGATTTCCTCATGGCGTTGGAATACGGCATGCCTCCCACAGGCGGCCTGGGTATGGGCATCGACCGTCTGGTCATGCTGCTGACCGATTCCTCCTCGATTCGAGATGTTTTGCTCTTCCCCACGATGAAACCCAAGGTGATGTCGGAAGATGCTGAGGTGGAGGAATAATTCCTTTTCCCTATCTGGAAAGGAGGTCTTTATGTCCGATTCCAAACCGGTAAAAAAAAGCCGCCTTGTCCCGTGGCTTATTCTGGTAGCGGCCAGTATCCTAGTCGCCGTGGTAGTGTTGCTTGTGATGCTGCTCCCTTCGGTCAGCCCTGATTACCGCATCGCCGTGGTGACCCCTATGGGCCTTAGCGAACAAAGCGTACAGTATCTGAAAAACAACCTCGCCCTCTATGCGGAGGATGCCAATGAGGACGGCCAAGTGTACATCGAGGTGGAGAACATCGCCGTAGAGGATACCAGCGTCACTAAAAATGCCCAGCAAGCGTTGCGGGACGTAGTGGGCTCCGACGATACTTTTCTCTTCCTCACCGACCCAACCGAGTATGAATACATATTGGCCGGGTGGCCCGACCTATTTGCCTCCATCCAGGGAGTGGACAGCGACCGGTGGCCTTTGGACGGCACCTCCTTTGCCCAAGGCTGGGGTGGATATTCACAGACTGGTTTGTCCCTCTCCTTTAGCCTTCGGAAAAACGACGGCCTGGAGGGCGACGCCTTAGAACGGTATCAGGCGGCACAAGACCTCCTTCGCGCCATTACCTATGACCCCGATCCTATTTCTGAATAAAGGGTTGGTTCTGCCATCCCGTCCTTTTTACCCCCTTCCCGGCATCTACGGGCAGGGGATAAGTTCCTAATATTTTGCCGATTGTCCGGTATCCTTTGTACCGGGTTCATTTTACTTTTATTTTTCTTTTAGGTGGTGTCTCATCATGCGCAGTGATAACATGAAAGCCGGCCCGACTCGTGCGCCTCATCGTTCCCTCTTGAAGGCGCTTGGCCTGACCGATGCTGAAATCAGCCGTCCTTTTGTGGCGGTGGTCAATTCCTGGAGCGACTACATTCCGGGCCATACCCACCTTCGCGACATCAGCGAGGCGGTCAAGGCCGGCATCCGCAACGCCGGCGGCGTCCCCTTTGAATTTAACACCATCGGCGTATGCGACGGCCTCTCCATGAACCACGTCGGTATGAAATATTCCCTGGCTTCCCGGGAACTCATCGCCGACTCCATCGAGGTCATGCTGACCGCCCATCCCTTGGACGCCATTGTGTTTATCCCCAACTGCGATAAAATCGTCCCGGCCATGCTGATGGCGGCATGCCGGATGAACCTGCCCAGCATCTTTGTCAGCGGCGGTCCCATGGCCCCCGGTTCCGACGGCCAGAGGCGTATGGGCCTTTCGGAGATGTTTGAAGCGGTCGGCAGCCATGCAGCCGGCAAAATCACCGACGCCCAGCTCCATGAACTGGAGAATTCCGCCTGCCCCACCTGCGGTTCCTGTTCAGGGATGTACACCGCCAACTCCATGAACTGCCTGACCGAAGCCATCGGTATGGCTCTGCCGGGCAACGGCACCATTCCGGCTACTTCGTCGGCTCGGAAACGTCTGGCTAAGACTGCCGGTGAACGGGTCATGGAACTGTTGAAAGAGGACATCAAGCCCTCCGATATCCTGACGCCCAACGCTTTTGAAAACGCCTTGCGTTCCGATATGGCTTTGGGTTGCTCGTCCAACACCGTCCTCCATCTGACGGCCATCGCCCATGAGGCCGGCGTGCCCATGGACATGGGTTATATCGACACCATCAGCCGCGGTACGCCTCAGCTGTGCAAGCTCAACCCGGCCGGTTCCACCTTCATCAGCGACCTCAATGAGGTGGGCGGTATCCAATCCGTACTGCGGGAACTCTCCAAAGCCGATCTGCTGCACACCGACTGCCTGACGGTCAGCGGCACGGTTGCCGATCGCATCAGCGCCGCCCCCGATGCCGACGGCACCATCATCCGTACCCTTCAAAACCCTCATCGTCCCGATGGAGGTATTGCGGTCCTGTTTGGCAACTTGGCCGAGGAAGGTGCTGTGGTTAAACAGGGCGCCGTGGCTCCTGAGATGATGCAGCACACCGGCCCCGCTCGCTGCTTTGACTGTGAAGAAGACGCCTCGGCCGCCATTTTGGGCGGTAAAATCAATCCCGGCGACGTCATCGTCATCCGCTACGAAGGCCCCAAAGGCGGCCCCGGCATGCGTGAAATGCTGGCCCCCACTTCAGCACTGACCGGTATGGGATTGGGTTCTTCCGTGGCCCTCATCACCGACGGCCGTTTCTCTGGCGCCACCCGCGGCGCAGCTGTAGGCCACGTCTCCCCCGAGGCTGCCGCCGGCGGCACCATTGCCCTGGTTCAGGAAGGCGATCCCATCGAAGTGGATATTACAAACCGCAAGCTGAATGTCCTTGTGGACGACGCTCAGCTGGAAGCCCGCCGCGCCCAGTGGCAGGCTCCAAAGAAGGAACTCAAGGGTTATATCAAACGCTATGCCCAATTGGTAACCTCTGGTTCCAAAGGCGCTGTGTTTGAGGACTAAGAAAATAACGGCCATAAATCAAAAAGGCGCCTAGGGAAACAAAAATCCCCCCCTAGGCGCCCTTTTACTCTCAGGAGGCGGTGCTTTGTGACCATCGACATCAACCTATGGATGGATGCGTTTACCCAACTTGCCAACCAGACCTTTGGCTCCCGGGTCCGCTTGATTGGATTGCAGGGAAGCTATGCCCGCGGGGAAGCCTCCGAGCACAGCGACATTGACGTGGTGCTGGTGCTGAATACTCTTTCTTCATCCGACTTAGAGCAGTACCGGGCCATGCTGGACCGGTTGCCCCATCGCCAATTGGTATGTGGGTTTATCTCTGGGGAAAAGGAGCTATCCCTATGGGAAACCTCTGACCTATTTCAATTTTACTACGACACTAAGGCCATCCAAGGGGATCTGGATCAGATTCTCCCCCCTATCGGGAAAGAGGATGCCCGCCGGGCCGTATGGTCAGGCGCCTGTGGCATCTATCACGCTGTTTGCCATAATTTTGTCCATGAAAGGGATAAGACTATTTTAGAATCGCTGTTTAAATCGGCCTCTTTTGTGTTGCAGGCCAAATATTTTTATGAAACCGGCCGGTACCTTCATCACAAATTCGATTTGGCTGATGCTCTCTGTCCACAGGACCAGGAAATCCTCGCCGGCCGTGACAAAATTCATAATCTGTCTGATTCCGGGGACCATGAATTCTTTGTCCTTTCCGACTGCCTCATGCAATGGTCGAGCAAGCTCATCGGGGATTTTTCCCTTGTTCCCTGTAAATAAAAAGACGGGCGTTTTAACCGCCCGTCTTTTTTAGATTTCCTTGCATAAAAATCAAAAATTCACCTTGTTGTTCTCTGGAAATCTGCTACAATAAAACCCAGATAGGAACAATGCCTTGCCATATCATACCTGGCTTGGGGGATCATCGGGTGAATCTGCCGGCAGTTCTTTGGTCAATAGTCCAATACGCAACGACGCATAGTGATGGGCGCTCTTGTAATCGTTAAGCTCCATAGCGCACTTCTCCATACATTGGTACAAAAGCCCTCGCTGTGCATGATGGGGCGACTGTTCCCACAGCCCTTCCGCCTCCCGGCAAAGGGAAAGGCCTTCTTTCCACTGCCCCCCCGCCATAGCTACCCTAGCTTGTAACAGACGCACACGCCCGGCATCCAACATACAGTGATCATAGTCCCCACCCGATAAGGCATCCAGCGTGATGCGCGCTTGTTCCACTTTGCCTTGGTTTAGATACATCTCAGCGTTGATCATAGACACATGGGCGTTGGAATAAGGCGTCTCCAGCGCAGAACGATATTGCAGATAGTAATCCCGTCCTTCATCGGTGGCTTCGTCCATGCACAGGTATGCGTCGGCCTTGACCGACCGGGCCCCATAGATACTCTGGTCATTGAGCTTTACAGCCTCTTCGGCCAGCTCTTTTGCCTGCTGGAATTCCCCTACTTGCAACAGCTTCTGAGCCTTTTTTAAATTGGCTTTGGCTTTTAAAGCATTGGCCTCTTCTAAAAACGGCTCTTTCACCTGTTGAAGGCTTACAAGGCAAGCGTCATAATCGCCGCCGCGATAGGCTCTCTTGGCTTTTTGCAGCATGGATACCGGTATGGTTCGGTCCTTTGGCTCATCCTCCATCAGGTAAAACATAGGCACATCCAGAACCCGAGCCAAATATTCCAGTGTCCGCATGGACGGCGTCGCCGCTCCGCTCTCAATTTGGCTGAGCATATTTCGAGTGATGAAGTCCCCTACCACTTCTTTTTGAGTCATCTTTTTCTGCAACCGCAAGGCCCGGATTTTCTTCCCAAGCATCTCTGACAATGTATATCACCTCCCTATGAACCGATCCCTGACATGGTAATTTCTATTTACTCTATTGTACCAAAACCTCACTGAAATCACAACCCCCGCCTCTCCTATTCTCTCCATCGTTCTCAGGAATTAAACATTTATTTACATTTAGATGTAAATATTATTGACAATTCTATCGGCCGGATTTATAATTTTAGTAAATATTAATTACATTTTTTTGAGGAGGAACTGGTTATGTTGGCCTGGTGGGATGCACTTCCCAGCATCTTAAAAGTTCTCTATTGTGTGGCGATTCCCAGCACCCTTATATTTTTATTGGATACCATACTAATGCTGTTCGGACTGGGTGACGGTGCAGCGGCCAACCCGTCGGATACCTCCGGCTTGGATTTGGATGGACACTTCGACGCCGGTTTTGATGTGGATTCTGGGGTTGATCTCCCTGATGTTCACGATATCCATGTAGACCATGCCGATCACGATGTAGGATATGATGTCCAACATCCCGGTGACGACTCGGCTGGGCTTAAACTCTTTACCCTACAGGGGATTTTGATCTTCTTGGTGTTGTTCTCTTGGATCTCCATCGCCGCCATTAGCACCGGTCTGAATGCCTTCCCTGCCATTGTCATTGGCCTATTGGTGGGTGTGGCGGCTCTTTATGGCACAGCTAAGCTCTTTCAGTTTTTTCGCCGTATGCAGGAAAACGGCGCATTGTCCATCCGCAACGCTTTGGGGCAGACGGCCACTGTCTATATTCCCATTCCCCCGGATAAACGCCGGGGTGGTAAGGTGACGTTGACCATCCAAGGTTCTTTTACCGAATTGGACGCCATCACCGAAGGGACGTCTTCCCTTCCCACCGGTATGGCGGTGACGGTCATCGATATCCAAGGTGATACATTGGTGGTGGAGCCTATGGAGTAGCGGATGCAGGCAGTGCCTGTATCCACACCGCCCTTGGGTATTTGCCCGCACTTTTCCTTTGGGGCACGGTACCTGGGGATGCATAAGCCATATCCCCTTCTTCCCACGCAGTGCCTGCATCCACACCGCCCTTGGGTATTTG
>CAJFOZ010000063.1 GCA_904397895.1 uncultured Clostridia bacterium | reverse complement strand
GCGGTATCCACCCAAGGCGACAAGGACGTCACCTTCAAAGTCGGAGATAAAGACGTCACCGTCAATGTAGGCGACTACAAGGAGAACATCGCCGCTTGGGATCAATATTCTTTGGGCATCACCGGCTATGTGAAGGAACAGGATCCCGCTTTCTGGGCCACCCATCGCCACACCAACGGCGACGACAACATCGCCGCTTCTACCTATATGTTTGCGTATGATCTGGATGTGACCGGCGCCTCCACCATCACTTTGCCGGACGACGACAGCATCATCATCTTTGCCGCCACCACTGAGAACGACGTAGCCAAGACCCAAGCTGTCAGCGAACTACACGACCATCGCGAACGCACCGATGAGACCACCGGCGCTTTCACAGGCTATTCCAGCTTTGAAGATGGCGATCCCCAAGCGCTTACCAATGTGCTTAACAATCAGAACAATACCTCCAACGTCACCAGCGGCGTCACCGATGAGGACGCTTATACCGGCACTCACTCCTTTAAGTTGTCTGGTAACGACGACAACGACGGTAGCTCCTTCACCTACATGAAGATGTATACCAACAACATTGAGATCGTTCCCGGTACCATCCTCACCTATAAGTTTAAGCCCTTAAACGAGAATGGCCGTTACATCAATGTGGACATGCAATTTGGCAATGGCCTGCCTCTGCGTGATTCAGGCGCTTTAGATACGGAAGGGACCCGGATGCATCCGGCTTCTCCCCGCGGTACGGTTGGTGAATGGACTACCATCACTTGCGACCTGTATACATACGCCAGAGGCCGTTCGCTGAATAACATCCTGTTCGCCTACGACCAGGGCGGCAATACCGGTGAATTCGCCGCTTTGGTGGATGATATCTTCATCGGCGTCCCCACCGGCCATCAGGGCTTGGAGTACACCCTCTCCTCGGTAAAATCCATTGATCCCGCCACCTATGCGCCTGACACTTGGGCTAAGATCCAGAAGCTGGTCGACTTGGCCGACAAGTTGCTTGCCGATGAAAATGCCTACGAAGGCGACATCGATTACGTAGCCGAAGAGCTTGCTGCTCTGATGGATGAAACCCATCCGATGTACGACGGTTTTGCCGGTATCACTGCCGACCAGTGGGATGAACTCTCGGTCAATGACCAGGGTCCCTACGTAGAAGGCGGACATACCAACCGCACCAATGAAGGACACTTTGTCACCTTTGAGGACGTCACTCTGGGCGACAAAACCGCTACCGCCATCGAAGTGGAGTACAGCGGCGCCAGCAGTGGCAAAAACGATTATCTGGAAATCCGTGAAGGTTCCAGAGGTGGTAAGCTCCTTGCTACCGTCCCGGTTCCGGCTACCGGTTCTTTCGATAACTATCAAACCGTTTTGGCCGGCTTGGATGTGGATCTCACCGGTGTCCACGATATCTGCATCGACTTCCGTTGCAGCCGTAACGTAAAGTCCATCCGCTTTGTGGAGACTGTGGACAAGACCTCTCTGGACGCTGCAATTGCCCAAGCTGAAGGCATCGACCGTACAAATGCTACGGAGGATTCCCTGGCTGTTTTAGATGAAAAGTTATCTATTGCCAAGGCTGTCTCTACCGACACAGAAGCCACTTCCAGCCAGATCATCAACGCCACCAACGATTTGAAAGAAGCCATCAGCGGCCTTGTTTATTACAAATCCGCCTATGAGCGTCTGGAAGCCGAAGAATGTGATTCCTTCACCCAAGCCGGCGACGGCATTAAGTTTGAAGGCGAACACATCGGCGGCATCAACGCAGGCGACTGGGTGGCTTATGACGCTGTCCAATTCGGAGATGGCGCCGGCAAAGTGGAAGTCCGCTATGCTGGTAAAAACTCGGCTGCCGACTCCCGCATTGAAGTCCGCGCCGATTCTCCGGAAGGCAAATTGCTGGGTACTATCTCCGTCCCCGCTACCGGCAGCGACTGGAACAATTATGTAGTCGCTACAGCCGATCTCTCCTACATCCCGGTGGATACCCAGAAGATCTATTTCGTGATTCAAAGTAGTTCCAGCGATATCTGCAACATCGACTACTTTGGTTTCACTCCTCTCTCCGACAAGACCGCTTTGAACAATTCTATCACCAAGGCACAGTCAATTGATCTCTCCAGCTATGACGATGCATCGGCCGCCAAAGTCTCCGCCGCTCTGGTCGCTGCTTTGGCCGTGCAGGCCGATGATGCGGCTGCTATGAAGGATGTGGCCCTGGCCAATAATAACCTCTTGGATGCCATCGATAGCCTTGAGATTGTCCGTTCGGCTTATGATCAGATCGAGGCCGAATCCTACGAGATGAACTTTGGTATCGTTAACGACGGGCCCAACATCGGCGGCGTCAACCCCGGCGAATGGGTCGGCTACAAGCATATCGACTTTGGTGATGTTGGCGCCGATACCTTTACCATGTTCTTCTCCGCTGAAGATGGCGGAAGCGGTGTCCGCAAGGTGGATCTGTGGATCGATGGTTATACCGCTTCCACCGGCACTAAGATCGGTACCGTTACCGTAAACCAAACCGGTACTTGGGCCGATTATGTGGAAGTAACTGTGGATCTCAATCAGGTTGTCACCGGTACCCACAGCTTCTACATGACCTTTATGTCCGACTACAGCCATGTGGTCAACATCGACTGGTTCAAGTTTGGCCAGGCCCAGCCTGCCGACGTTCCCACCGATGAGAACATCCAAGCCCTGAAGGATATCCTGGCCGAAGCCGCTGCTCTCAATCCTGACGACTACACTACCGATTCCTTCGCGGCCCTCACCTCCGCTGTGGAAGCCGGCAAGGCCTTGCAAGAGAATCCCGACGCCACCAACACCCAGTATGTCGAGGCCATCAACGCCATCCGCACTGCCATCGACAAGCTTGTCCCCGTCCAGGTGGGCGACGATGCAGTCCATTCCGCCTCCGCTGATAAGGCTTCCTATGGCCTCAATGAGACCATCACCCTCACCATCAAGACCGATAAGGACGTCAACCGCGTTGCCCTGGCCAACGAAAACGGCCGTTACTTGGGCATCACGAAGTTGAGTTCTTCCTACGACGGCCAGTCGGATGAGAAGACCTGGACAATCCAGACTTCCTTGGGTACTCTGGGCAAAGGCCGTATCTTCTCCATTATGACTTCCAAGCCGGGTCAATCCCTGGTAGAATCCGATGTGAAAGTGAGTGTGGACATTGTGGCTGCTGAAACCGATGCTCGCGTCCTTTCTGTGGCCAGTGTGGCGCAGGCCAAAGTCAATGAGGAATTTGTAGCGGAAATCGAAACCACATTGGATGTCGAATCTCTGAGCATCCTCAATGAGAGAGGCAAGGCCATCACGCAGTTGGATAGCCAATGCACAGTCAATGGCGACATCAAGACCTGGAAGGTTACCATCAAGGTGGGATCCACTGGCTACCGTATCTTCAGCATCAAGGCCAAGGATGCTTATGGCCAATATGGTGAAGATCTCAACATGACCTTACCCATCACCATCATCAAATAAACCTGATTCTTCAGAATCAAAATATCCCCCTAGTTCTCAACTAGGGGGATATTTTTAACCAATCATTCGATTATATTAAACCGCTTCACAGCAAAAAAGCCGTCCTCCCCGATGCAATTGGATAGGACAGCTTTTCTTTATTGTTTTTTATTGGTGCTGGTGAAGATGTAACTGATCCAGCTTTTTCTCTTTGTTGGTGGCAATGATATCGTGGTTTTTGTTATCCGCAAATTTATCAAAGCCACGGCGGACTTCCGCCGGTTCCTTAATGGACGCCGGACCAGCGATACAGCCTCCCACACAGCCCATACCTTCAATAAAGTCCTCGCTCAAGCGGCCGGCCTTCAGCATCCGCAATGTCTTCATACACTCTTGGATGCCGTTGCAGCGCACCACGTTGAGTTCCGGAGTCTCTCCCCTCTCGTCGATGGCGCGAAGTACCGCGGCTGCCACACCGCCCGATTTTGCAAATCCTTTGCCGTAGCTGGTGGCGTCCTCTTCAGCGGAAACCTCCATGTCAGCGGGATTGATCTGCTTTGTCTGGAACATGGCCAGCAATTCCTCAAAGGTCAAAACATACTGGATCTGGTCGATGTAATGACTGAGTACATCGGATTTTTTGGTAATGCACGGGCCGATAAATACAATTATACCGTCCGGATCCAAAGATTTCACGTACTGCGCAGCAGCTACCATAGGCGGTACGGTAGTGGATACATAGGGCTTTAAATCCGGGAAATGCTGTTCGATGAGATTAACAAAGGACGGGCAGCAGGAAGAGGTCATCTTCTCGCCTTTCTCATAGCGTTCCAAAAGCTCTTGGGACTCATTGTAGGCCACGGCGTCGGCACCCAAAGCCACTTCATAGACATTGTCAAAGCCCAGCAATTTGGTAGCGGCCATGATCTTGCCCAGGGAGATATCCTGGCCGAACTGGCCCTCCACTGCCGGGGCTATAATGGCATAAACCCGGACGCTGGGATCCAAAATCTCTTTGATGACGTTGGCCACCATAGAAAGGTCGGAGATGGCTCCAAAGGGGCAGCCTACCACACAGGCGCCACAGTTGATGCACTTTTTCTTGTCGATAATAGCGATATCGTTTTCATCGATGGAGATGGCGTTGACCGGGCAGGCACGCTTACAGGGACGTTCCATATCCACGATGGCGTGATAGGGGCATGCCTCGTAGCACTTGCCGCATTTTTTACACTTTTTAGGGTCGATAACTGCACCCTTTGGCGTCTTATAAATGGCGCCAAAGCGGCAGGCTTTGATACATTTCTGGGCCAAACAGGACTGGCAGTTATCGGTCACTGTATACCGGGCGATGGGACAGCCCTCACAGGCACAGGGAATCACATGCACAACTTGGGAAGGGTCCAGGTCGGTGTACACTGAGTCGGCCGGCAGTTTGCCCATGGCCAGGCGGACCCGCTGACGGATAATTTCCCTCTCACGGTATACACAGCAACGGAACCGGGGAGTAATGCCTTTGATAATTTCAAAGGGGATCTGATCCACATGCTCCTCCAGCGTTCCCTCATACGCGTATTCGCACACCTTTTTCAGTACTTCATTTTTAATTTGAATGATATCTGTGATCTCGTCCACGAGGATCCCTCCTAAGTTACGATAAATCAATAAAATTTGCGGGTGACAATTTTTCCTGCCCGTTGCATCAAGCCGTACAAGTCATCCAAAATGCGCAGCTTAATGCTCAAGTCCTCGGGCAGATTGGGGTTCTGATGGGCGGGGTTGATGGCGGTACCAATAAAGAGATGCAGATGGGTGCATTGCTCCAATAGGATTTTGGCGATCATGGCGGCGCCGTGGTTTTCATCAATCTGATCCAGCACTGCGCGATCGGTTGGGTTATCCAAAAACGCTCTCACAATCTCCGCTGTCCTGCGCAGGGTCAGCACCCCTTCGGTTACCAAGTCGATGCCTTCGATGGAGGCGATGGGTGGAACTTCTGGATTGACGTAATCCAACTTTGTGACGATCTCACGGTCCAGCACCCGGCACAGCAGATTGGCGCTGGAACCGCCGCACACGATTTTTTTGCCCTCTGGCGCCATGAAGTCCACCACCAGCCGGTCGTCGTCCGCCTTATTCTTGGGCGGGCCGGAGAATAGGCTAACCTCCTGCTCCGGGATGATGCGCACCGTGGCCACGGTGGTATCGTCTCCAGGGCAATGCTCATAGAGATCGTCGCATGCTTCGCACAAAAGCGTGGTTAGACGGGCGGAAGTCTTTTCAGTGTCCACGTGGGACGCCATATAGGCCGAGACATTGTCCCAGTCCCACCCCAGATTAAGCAGGCCGCCGATGCCGGCATAAATGACGCCGTCGCTCAACAGGGCCAGCACGTCGTCCACCTGCACTTTAAACCGCACTTCCCGGATGTTCTTCCCAGCAATGACACGGTCCTGGTAGTCCAGTTGGATCACCTGGCCGTCCCGGATAAAGATACAGCTGGGGCTGTCAAACTCCACCAGATAGGCTTCACGGGTGGCGTATTCGATTTGCAGGATGGAGAAGGTGGAATAAGCCATCTTACGCACCTGGCAAACCGGCAGGGTATGCACAATGGTATCCACCGTATCCTCCAATGTCGCGCCGTTGCTGATCATGGTGGAGATGATCTTGGAGGTCAGGGTGGAGAGAATGTTGGCCTTGACACCGCTGCCCAAGCCGTCCGACAAGACGACCAAGGCACGGTCCTTTGTTCTCAAAATTTCTACGCGGTCGCCGCACAGCTCTTCGGTGAATTTATTTAAGCTCTTATAAGAAGCGTCGATATAAATCCGGTCACTCATTGTCGTTCCCGTCCACAATTAGTCTCTTCAGATTGTTGAGGGTCACCTTGGTTTCAGCAGTGGTTTCACCCAGGAGGCTGGCGATTTCCTGTGCCACTACCATCTGCTTATCGATAACCTTCTGCGCCATTTCCACTGAATTGAGCTTCCTCTGATAGGCCTGTTCCGACGCCTTCTCTTCCTTGGTGATATCCTGGAAGATGCCGATGGCCAAGTTCTGATCCTGGACATACACGATGGTCTGTTCGGTCGAAATGCCCAAATCGTCGTACCTCACCTTTTTGTTGTAAATGCTCTGCTTGGTGCGGATGACCTCCTCAAAATCGCTGGGATCGATAAAGTCAAAGAGATACTTCTGAAGGGCCTCGGAACGGCTCACTTGAAATAATTCCTGCGCCGCCAGGTTGAATTCCTTGATCTTCATGGTCTCATCCACAGCGATGATATAATTGGGGGTAGCGCTCAACGTGACGTTGGCCAGGGTTTGGGAGATGTCGTACATATAGGGCATACACATATAAAGCTGGGCCTTACCCTGGTAGACGGCGATAGCTTTATCCTTACAGGTGGGATAACCGCAGCTGCCGCAGTTGAGTTCCTGCTCCTCGGTGGGTTTTCCGATCTGGGCCAGGATACTGCGGATGGTATCGTGGCCGGGGATCTCGCTCTTCACAGCCTCAGGGGTAAAGGTCTTATAAATAGACTCGGGAACCTCAGGTTCCAGTTCGGCTGTGGCCTTGCCGGCGTACTGCTGCACCTGGAGACGGCCGCTATGTACCTTTTTGTGATGGGTGGGCATCATCGGGCCATTGATGCATCCGTCGTTACAGGCGTTCACTTCGATAAAGCAGTCGTGGATCTGGCCCGACTGGATCTCGCCCAGCAGATCCTTGACGTTTTTGAGCCCGCTGACGCTCAAATAATCATACCGGTCGTTTTTGGGAGCAGTTCTTTGCAAATCCCGGACAATGCCCTCCTGGATCGGGTAAATGCGGGAATAATTGGAGTGGCGGTCAAAAGGTTCCGGATCCTGGGCCTCCAGGAAGATCCCCTCCTGTTCCATCCACTCGTTGACCTGGCCGAAGGTGAGTGCGCCGTCCACGTCGGGACTCTTATCACATTCGTCCAGCTTGGAGACGCAGGGGCCTACAAAGATCACCTTGGTATCCGGCCCATAATGCTTCTTGATGAGCTGGCCATGGGCCACCATAGGCGACACCGCCGGCGCCAGCACATGGGTCAAATTGGGGAAATATTTGGTCACATATAGGTTCACAGTGGGGCAGCAGGTGGTCAATATGACATCCCGTTTCTGCTCCTCCACCATTTTGCGATAGGCAAGCGTCACATAGTAGGCGCCAATACTGGTTTCCTCCACATAATCGAACCCCAGGCGTTTCAAGGCGGCAACCACCTTGCCCTGGTTTTCCAAGCCGTAGGCCGCGATAAAAGACGGCGCTAAACTGACCACCGTCGTGCAATCCGGGTCCTTGGCCATGCGTTTGACGCGGTCGACGTCGTTGACCAGGATCTTAGCCTTCTGCTCGCAGGCCACGATGCAGTGGCCGCACAGCACGCATTGCTGTTCGATCACTTCCACTTTGTTGTTTTGGTATTTTAAGGACTTTACCAAACAGCCCTTCAGGCAGCGATAACAGTTTTTACAATTGGCCTCTTTTACATCAATCAGGCCCATACTCGTTTCCTCCCTTAACTGCTTTTCACAGCAAAAAAACGCGCCCTAGGCGCGCACCAATTGCCGCCTTTTCCAGTTAGATTTTGGTCAGGATGGTGTTTTCAAAGAATTCGTCCACACCTTCCGGCTTGAGGTTATAAACCTGATCCTCAACTTTTACAGCGATGCCGTCGTTGGCACACTGGCCCATGCAGAACGAACCTTTCAGCGTTACTTTCTGCTCCAGGCCTTTTTGTTTGATAAGTTCGTCCAGACGCTGGATGACCAGGCGGGACCCTTTCAGATGACAAGAACTTCCGATACAAACGAGAACGTCCATGGTGAGAACCTCCTATTTTCAAACCATTTTTTCGCACAAAAGTAGACGATAATTTGATTATAAAGGCCGGGTCGAACTTTGTCAATTGTCGCTGGGGAATTTATAATAAAATATGAATCAAACGGGTTATTTTGTGAAAAATAGGCAGATTACACTTTACCGCACTGGTTGGATAAAGCATAAACAACCAAATATCTCCAAACAGGCTCCAGGAAAAATTGCTGTCCTTCCCCACGCTTGGATGCATCCATTTTGGGCGTTCTGTCCTGATATCCCCCTCTTTTCTCATCCGCGGCATTGACGGGGGAAAGTTTTGGGGGTATCATGGAACAATATTCAATAAGGAAAGTCGAAACGGAGGGATTTCCATGGAAGAACTCAAACCAAAACGGGTATCGGACTCCAAAACCGAACAGATCCAAATCATCATGCCTCAGCACATCAACGGCTATGACCGCTTGTTCGGCGGCCAATTGGTGGAGTGGATCGACGTGGTGGCCTGTGTGGCCGCACGGCGTCATTCGGGACGCAATGTGACCACCTTGTCCATCGATTACCTGCACTTCAAAGCCCCTGCCCACGCCAACCAAACGGTGGTGCTCATCGCCCGGGTGACCTATGTGGGACGGACCTCCATGGAGGTCCGGGTGGATACCTTTGTGGAGTCGCTGAATGGGGAACGCAAATCGGTCAACAAGGCCTATCTGACCATTGTGGCGCTGGATGAGCATGAACAGCCTGTGCCCGTTCCTCCCCTGATTCTGGAGACCGACGAGCAAAAAGCCGAGTGGGAAGCCGGTAAACGCCGGAGGGAACAGCGTAAAAAATATAAGCCTGAATAAGTTCCCCCAACGGATGGGTGCGAAAAAAGGAGAGGTGCTGGCGGCATGATATCCCAGCGCCTCTCCCCTTTTTTCTGTTTGGCCGGAGGAAGTCCTCCGCTGAGGGCATTTCAAAGCGGAGGACTCTTCCACAATGTTTTGGGGGTTGTCAAAGGAATCTATTTGCCGTAATAGGCCTTGAGGTACATCTCTTTGATCTCGCTCATCAGCGGATACCGGGGATTGGCGCCGGTGCATTGGTCGTCGAAGGCCTTCTCCACCATATCGTCCAGGGTGTCCAGGAAGTATTTCTCGTCCACACCGTAGTCCTTGATGGTCTTTTTGATGCCCACTTTGGCCTTGAGCTCCTCGATGGCTTTGAGGAAGTTTTCAAACTTCTCCTCCTTAGTGCCGCCCTGGATGCCTAGGAACTCTGCGCATTCCACATAACGGTC
>CAJFOZ010000062.1 GCA_904397895.1 uncultured Clostridia bacterium | reverse complement strand
GGGTTTCATGCATGGGAACATTACGGCAGTGCCCCCGAACGCATCACCGAATATCTGGAAAAATTTGCAAAATAGGCACGAAAAAAGCGGGCAAGGCATCAAACCTTGTCCGCTATTTCTTTTACAACGGCGAATACTCCATAACATACTATGAAAATGTTCGCCTTTGTTTTGGTTGGTGGACCTGATCGGATTCGAACCGACGACCCCCACAATGCGAATGTGATGCGCTCCCAGCTGCGCTACAGGCCCATACAGTAACATCTACTGATCTCACAGGGATCAATTATACCAATACATTTTTATTTTGTCAATGTCTTTTCCTTTGCACCATATGGAATCAATAGGAGAATTATATGAATAAAAGCATCTATTAAAACTTGCAATTATTTTATTTTTTAGTACAAGATAGGATAAAGTGGTTTTGTAAAGTATTCTAGAAGCAACTTAATAACTAGTTTTTTATATTTATGAACTTCTATTTCAGCCGTACCGCAAAATAAAAATATAAGTATCATATTAACGAAGTCACGGCTTATTCTATCAAAAAAAGAAGGCGATATTATTATGAATCGTATTATGGAAAAATTTTCATCCTTTCTAGTTTGGTTCATCTATGGATTGTTCGCTCTTTTCATTGTGAATATCCTAATTTTCACCATTACAGGCCCAACAGTACAGTACTTCCCCTTGCGTATGTGTATGATGGTTGTAGCAGGTCTCTTGGTCACATTTTTGCTATTGTGGCTCTATAACAGCAAATTAAGGAAGCCTTTGGAAAAGATCCCCCATTCTACAGTTATATTAACCTTATTTCTCATTTGCCTAGCTGTAAAGCTAACATTCGTATTTTGTTTTCCTATTGAACCTGAATCAGATTATGAAACATTTTATATTACATCTGTTGATTTAAGCCAAGGAGAGATACCATCCAATTCCCGTTATATCGCTCTATTTCCTCATATATTTGGTTATTCCTCTTTTATGAGCTTCTTTTATAAAATCTTCGGTACCAGTTATCTTGTAGCGCCTATCGTAAACGCAGTGCTTTCTTCTCTTTCTATTTTCCTTTTTTATTATATCGGTTATAACATGATCTCCAAAACAGGCGCCATCATTTCTTGCCTAATCTGGACCTTCTTACCTTCACAGAGCTTTTATAATATTTTCGTATTATCTGAACCTCTTTACCATTTGAACTTCTAATTGCCTTTTCCCTCATGATCTTTATTGACAAACGTCTTCCCAAAGTATCCTATCCACTTTGTCTTGGAATCGGCATCCTCTTGGCTCTGGTTCTTCAATTGATTAATATGGCCCGTACATTCCTATTATCGCCTTCTTTTTGTGGTTCTTCCTTGTACGCACGGATCACTTTTCCAAAAAGAAATTGCTGGCAAAAAAGGCAAGTTTATTTGCTACAATGATGGTTTTCTTTTCTCTGCTTTGGGAAAGAAGACTCCTTGGGGACGTGGAATCCAGATGATTCCGAATTACTTTTCTCTTACAGCGACCGTCCCGGTTGGAGTGCTGTCCAGGCGCAACAACAGATGCTGGAAGAAGCCAAAGACCGTATTTTACACGACGACATCAATTTTCCCAATCTATTTTTCCGCAAATTTTTAGTGTTATGGGTCAACGATCAGGCTTGTATTAATTATGCTTCAGATATTTTTTCCTCTACACAAAACCTCAATGCCTTATGCAACTCATATTACTATATTCTACTGATTTTTAATTTGATTGCCGTCTGTATCGCTATTCGCAAAAAAGAAAAATCCTCCTTTTTCCTTATCTGTATCTTCATGATAGGGCTCACATTGGCTCAGATGTTGGTAGAAGTTGCTCCTCGTTATCACTATTCCGGCCTACTCACGTTTACTCTTTTAGGCGGTTATGGACTTTCTCATTTGGCCGGTTGGATGTGTGCCCATTCCAAAAAGAGACGCTCCTTGAATGTATCAAGTAAATAAAAAATAGCTCTATGTAACAACATCATTTGCATAGAGGGATACAAAACCGGCGTGATTTTCATCACGCCGGTTTCTTTTGCAACTGATAGGATTGGATGCCCTATGGGTTATCGCACTACTAAGGTGATGCCGTCTTTGCGTGGGTCAGGGGACGGATGCTCTTCCGGCGACCCCACCGTTACACAACAGATTATCTTATAATCGCCGGCCACACCTAGGCGTTTCACCATTTGTCTTCCCTTGTCGCCGTCTACGTAAGGATCAGCCAGGCCAATGTAGCAGGATCCAAGACCCAGCGACTGGGCGGCAACCTGGATATTCTGAGCTGCTACGGCACAGTCATACGCAGCGTATTTGCTGTAAGCCGGGCCGCAGATTACAAATACGGTAGGTGCATGAAAGAACACATGAAAATCCGGCACGCTTGCTTCTTCCCGATACAAAGGATCGCTTACAAGCATGGCCTGTACATCTCCGGAAATTTCATCCAATATCTCACGGTTCTGTACCGCCACTGTCACCCGCTCCTGCCGGCCGTAGGCACTGGGGGCCATGGCTGCCGCTTGCAACAGGGTCTGCAATTGTTCTTCGGGAATCTGTTCCGGACGATATCGGCGCACGCTCCTACGTTCTAAAATAGTTTGAATCACTTGGTTCATTCTGTTCTCCTCTTTTAATGCTTTCTACGTCGGCGCGATGTTACACGGTCGCTTTTCTTGCGGCGAATGTTAAGAGCAATGGATATAATAATATACAATACAACCACTGCCACAATGCCGATAACAACCGCTTTAAACCAGAAGGAACCGACGACGTCATTGATGACCTTCATATAATAAAGGGATTGGCTGCGGTTGACAGATTCGCCGGCCACCAAATCCACCTGACCGATCTTTTCCCCGCTGAGCATAAGATCGGCAGTACCCAATACATCGCCTTTTTTTACCGGCGCGTCAATGCTCTCCGGCAGATTGGGCACCAATAGGATACTGGAACTTTCCACCGACGACGGCACCAACGACGTAATCTCCTGGGAAGGATAAGCCAGCACAGTATCCTTTTCCTCCCCCAAGTTGACCTTGACGTCTCCGGCCGGCTTTTCCACATCCACAAGGGACTTTACCTGAAAGGCCGGCAAAACCCATTCATAGATTTGCTTTGCCTCTTTAAAGTTGACGTACTCATCCAATTTATTGCCGTTCTCATCCTCAATAGGGGCGCCCAGCTGGATGAGAAGATAGTTATAGCCGTCCTTGGAGGCGGTGGAAACCAAGCACCGTCCAGCATCCCCGGTATACCCGGTCTTGATGCCCTTGACATAACTATAGTAATATTCACCGCCGACGCCTTTGTCCATCAAAAGATTGGTGGTGATAAGGGTTCGTTCCGGCGTCAAATTGGTAGCCGGCATCTTATAGCGGGCGGTGGAACAGATCTCCATAAAATAGGGAAGATCCATGGCGTTTTTTACAATCTTATAAAGGTCCCGGGCGGTGGTATACTGATTGGGATCATCCAACCCATGGGCATTTTCATAATGGGTATTGGTGCAACCCAATTCCTCCACCCGCTTGTTCATCTGATCCACGAATTGATCGATGTGGCCGCCGCTGACAAAATCAGCCACAGCGTTGGCCCCTTCGCAGGCCGATTTCACCATGGTACAATACAGCAGTTCCCGGAGGGTGACCTCCTCCCCTTCTTTTAAGCCGGCATTGGAATAGCCTGTCCCCAAATCGTCAAAAATACGCTTGTTTAAGGTAGTCTGTTCATCCAGGCGGTCGGCACACTGTTCCAACGCTAACATGGTGGTGGTAATCTTGGTAAGCGATGCCGGAGGCAATGGTTCATCGGCATTTTTTTCGTAAACAATAGTATCGGTATCCAAATTAACCAGCAAAACCGATTTTGTCAGCAGCTCAAAAGGCGGTTCATAGGCTGCTGATCCGCTTAAAGGCAGGGCAAAAAAAGTGAATATCAGCAAGGCGCAGAGCAAAAACGCCTTTTTTTTCATAGACATTTCCTCCCAATGTGATATACTAATAAGTACAGTATATCAGCATTCCCTTAAAATGAAAAGCAGTTTTTTGGACCTATTTGCTCTTTTGGCCGTCCTTTTCTTGGCATAAAACAGCGATTTTGGGCGGCCTAGCCATGAATAGGGCTTTTATTCTTTTTTGCATCATTCGAGATTTTCTACGGAGGGATCCCATTTGGTCTATGTCACTGGCGATATCCATGGCGATATCACCCGCTTCTCCGAAAAGGAGCTGAAACTTTTAAAAAAACAAGATACCCTTATTATCTGCGGTGATTTTGGATTTATCTGGAACGGTTCTAAGTCGGAACAACGGACGTTAAAACAGTTGAACAAATCCCCTTATACCATCGCCTTTTTGGACGGTACCCATGAGAACTTCGACCTGCTTGAGGAATATCCCGTCCGGGAATGGAACGGTGGCCGGGTCCATCAAATTATGGACAACATCGTCCATCTAATGCGGGGAGAGATTTATAACATTGAAGGGATGGAGATCTTCACCTTTGGCGGCGGCGAAAGTCCCGACCGGGACCTGCGCCGTGATCTGAGCAAGGACGGCGAAGCTATGTGGTGGCAACGGGAAATGCCTTCCTCTCAAGAAGTCCAGCACAGCGCCCAGAACTTAGAAAACCATAATCTAACAGTGGATTTCATTCTCACCCATGAACCGCCGGCTTCCATCAAACACTTCCTCAATTTAGATGGCAGCCAGACACATATTTTAAACACCTACTTTGATGAGATCAGCAAAACCTGTCAGTTTAAGCGGTGGTTCTTCGGCAGCTGCCACATTGACAAACCGGTTTCCCAGCGTCATACCGCTATCTTCCGGGATGTCACCCCTCTTAATCCCCCGGTAAAACGCCAGAGGAGGCGCTCATGAAAATCCTGCACACTTCCGATTGGCATTTGGGCCGGGTACTGTATGCCCGTTCTCTTTTATCCGAACAGCAGCGTTTTGTGGAGGATTTCTTTCTCCCTCTGGTAGAACGGGAAAAGCCTGATCTTGTCATTTTAGCCGGCGATATCTTTGACCGCAAAATCGCCCCGGTAGAGGCCATCCGCCTTTTTGACCAATTTGTCACCTATATGTGCGCCGATTTAAGCATCCCGTTGGCTGTCATCACCGGCAATCACGACGGCGCCGACCGCATCTCCATAGGCTCCCGACTGCTTGCAGACCGGGGGCTTTATCTTGTTTCCCGGCTGGAACAGGCGTTGTACCCCTTCCTCCTTCAGGATGATTACGGCCCGATCCAGCTGTGGCTGCTCCCCTATTTTGACCCGGCTATGGCCCGGGATGCCACAGGAGATTCCTCTATTGAAGGCTTTGGCAGCGCTTACAAAGCTATTTTAGATAGGATCCGTCAGAAAATGGATCCTTCGGCCCGTCAAATCTTAGTGGCTCACTGTTTTGTGGCCGGCAGTTCGGTCAGCGATTCGGAATCCCCCCTCTACATAGGTGGATCAGGCGAGGTGGATGCCGGCCTTTTTGCCGGGTTTGATTATGTGGCCCTGGGGCATCTTCATGCACCACAACGTCCCCGTCCCGGTATCCGTTACGCAGGATCTCCTTTAAAGTATTCTTTTGATGAAGAGCATCAAAGGAAATCGGTCTCCTTAGTCCAGCTGACCGACAGCCTTTCGGTTCAGGAAATCCCCATAACCGGTGTACGGGACGTCCGCACCGTCACCGGCACTTTGGAGGAGCTTCTAGCTAGATCCAAAGATGACGCTCATCGCGACGATTTTATCTATGCGTATCTCACCGATGAGGGGCCTGTATTTGAACCCATGGCCCGCCTGCGGGAAGGGTATCCCAATATTCTTGGGCTGGAGAGCAATTGGCTGAAATCAGGGACGGCTGACAACGGCCGGCATGAGCTTCGGGAGTCTCTCCGCAAGCAGGGCCCCAGCAGCGACTTTACGATATTTTCCTCCTTTTTATCCCAGGTGTGCGGCACCCAGGCCGACGCCCAAACCGAGGATTTGTTCCGCTCCATCTATCGTGAGACCTTGGGAGAGGAGGCCGGGATATGAGACCCCTTAAAATTGTCATGCAGGCCTTTGGCCCGTATCTAAACCGATGCCAGGTGGATTTTACCCATCTGGGAAAGTCCAAATTGTTTCTCATCACCGGCCCCACCGGCAGCGGTAAAACCACCATCTTGGACGCCATGAGTTTTGCCCTTTACGGCGAATCTACCGGCTCCCTCCGCAAATGGAAGGAAATGCGCCACACTGCCGCGCCCCAATCGCTTCCCACCTTGACGGAGGTGGAATTCTCTCTGGGGCAGGACGTCTATCGCTTTGCCCGGTCTTACAGCCAGCGCACGGTGAAAAAACGGTCCGGCGGTACAGAGATCAAAATCGAAACCGAGGCAAGCTGTTATCACTGGCAAGAAAACGATTGGCAATTGATGGATTCCGGGCCGCGGGTATCGGCCGTCGCCAAGGAGCTTTTGGGATTTACCCACGACCAGTTCTCCCAGGTCATTGTCCTTCCCCAAGGGGAATTCCGCAAACTGTTGGTAGCAAGCTCCACAGAAAAAGAGGTTATCTTAGAAACCCTGTTTTCCACCGGGCGGTGGAAACAAGTGACGGCTGCCGTTGTAACGGCCGCCGATCAACTCAAAAAACAGCTTGCGGCGGCGGCTGAGGAAAAACAAAATCTGCTTCGATTGGAGCAAGTGGAAAATCTCGATGCTCTCAAACAAAAACTTTCTGAAAATCAAGCATCCTTTTCTCAAAAAAAGCAGCAATCGCTTGTCTTGGAGGGTCAGCGCCAGGCTGCACAGGAATCGCTGCGTCAGGCATTAAGCCTTCATCAACAGCAGGAACGCCTTACCCAGGCGAAGGAACGACTCCATACCATGGAAAGAGGCCGGCCCGAAATGGAAAAACTGCGCGTCAAGTTGGAAGAGGCCAAGCAAGCTGTCTCTCTGCGTCCTTACTGGTCAGCCTATCAAACTGCTCAAAGCCAATACAAACAAAAGCAACAGGATGTACAAACAGCTGTTCAGGTATTGCAAAACACCCAGAAAACATACCAATCCATCCAAGATGAGGCAAAGCATCTACCATTCATCCAAAAGCGGGCAGAGGCAGAGGCGGAACGCATTGTCCTCTTAACCCGTTCGATGGAGCAGTGCCAGCGCTTAGAGGATGCCCGGCACAAACAGGAGGTTCTTCTTACTCAAGCAGCCGGACTTCGCGCCCGGCAACAAAATTTGACACAGGAATGTGCCGCTCTAGACACCAGGCTACAAAAAGCCCAACGTTATCTGCAAGAACAGTTTGACCAGGTCATCTCCCGCATTCCCCTTCTCACTGCACAGGTACAGGAACTCCAGGCAGCTGTTAAGGAATGGGATACCGTACAGCACTTAAAGCAGGAGGTCATCAAAGCCCAATCCGCCTATGAAACAGCTGAGCAGCAAACCAAGGATGCCCATGTAGCTTCTGTCTCGGCTGATAACGCCTACTTCTTGATGGAAAAAGCCGCCCAAGCCGATGCCGCCTATTGGCTAGCAAGTTCGCTTTCTCCCGGCCAGCCGTGCCCGGTATGCGGTTCCCCCACCCATCCGTCCTTGGCCGTGCCGACGGGAGACGTCCCTGCGCCTAAGCAGTTGGAGGCCTGCCGCACGGCTAGACAGCAGGCTGCTGAAGTCTTGCAGAAAGCCGAGGCCAGTCTGCAACATAAAAGGCTGGCCCTAGAAAACATCCAGCGTCAATGGCGGGATGCCAATGAAGTGTTTTCCCGTCGGGGGATGGATGCCCAAATCTTAAATGCCGCGTTGGAAAGCACCCAACGGCAGTTGGCTCAGGCAAAGGACGCAGCCCGGAAACAGCCACGGTATGAAAAAGCCAGGGATGATATTCAGGCTAAGCTGCGGCAGAGATCCGATGATTTGGATCTCTGCCGACAGGATGTATCCCAGACCGAACAAAAACTAGCCGCCGCCAATGCTGCTCAGGAAGAACTTTTAAAGTCTTTATCGGATGTCCACCAAGACGTTATGGACATTCAAAAACAATTGGCGTCTGCCAAGCAATCCCACGAGTCCCTTAAAACCCAAATCCAGTCCATTCAAACTGCGCTGCAAGAAGCCCAGGTGGAATATACCAAAGCCCATCAAGCCCATGCCACTGCGCAAAAAGCGATGGAGGAATCCGCTTCCCGTTTGGAGGAGGCCCACCGGCAATGGGAAACACAATGCCATTCTATGGGAATCCCTCCCGACGAAAATTATCAGGGATCCCTTTTATCCAAGGAGGAAATAGGGGCCTTAGAGCAGCGTATCCTCCAATACGACCGCAGCTATGATCTCACCCAATCCCAAGTGGAGGAGTTGGAGCGGGAATTGGAGGGCGTCCCTCCCCCCGACCTGGATGCCCTGCGTGGGCGTCAGCAGGAAACCGAACGGCAAAAATCCCAGGTGGATACCGAGCTCGGTTCCCTCCAGGCCCGTATCGCCTCACTTCAGAGGACCTGCGATCAGCTCTCCGACTGCATGGAGCGCACCGCCAATTTAGAGCGGCAGTATACCCGGACCGGCGGTTTAGGACAATTGCTTTCTGGTAAAAATCCTCTCAAAACACCCATCCATCAATTTGTGCTGGGAATCCTACTGGATGACGTGGTGCGCACCGCCAACCTTTACTTTGTACGTCTCAGCCGCGGACAATATAGCCTGATCCGTCAGGATTCCCAGGGTGGCCAAGGGTTTCGCGGATTGGACCTTTACGTCAACGACGCCCATCGCGGCGGGACCCGTTCGGTCAAAACCCTGTCGGGCGGCGAACTGTTCTTAGCCTCCCTTTCCCTGGCTTTTGGGCTGTCCGACGTGGTGCAAAGCATGGCCGGCGGCGTTCACCTGGACGCCATCTTCATCGATGAAGGATTTGGAACTTTGGATATGGAAACCCTTGAGTCCGCCATGCGGGCATTGGATGATATCCAGTCTTCCGGACGGTTGGTTGGGATTATTTCTCACGTCCGGGAACTGAAAGACCGCATCCCCCTGCGCATCGAAGTGGTCCCCAACCCCTTAGGCGGCAGTGCTTTGCAGTGGAAAACCGACGTTTAAGGGCATTTTGCCCTGGTTCTCCCCATGGATTTTACGATTATTTTATGTGATTTACAAAAAAGACATGGATTTTTCCTTGTTTTATGGTATAATATTCTGGATTATTTATCTGAGGTGATTCCCATGAATCTATTTAAAAGCCTATTCGGATCATACAGCAAGCGTGAATTAAAGCGAATCGATCCGATTTGCAAACGGGTCTTGGATTTAGAAGAGACCTATCGCGCTATGTCGGAGAGTGAGCTGAAAGGCTCTACCGAACGGTTAAAGGCCCGTTTGGCCGCCGGCGAAACTTTGGATGACATTTTACCTGACGCTTTTGCCGCCTGCCGCGAAGCTTCTGACCGCGTGTTGGGAATGCGCCATTTCCCAGTACAGATTATCGGCGGCATCATCCTCCATCAAGGCCGCATCGCCGAAATGAAGACCGGTGAAGGTAAAACTTTGGTGGCCACTCTCCCCGCCTATTTAAACGCCTTGTCTGGAAAAGGCGTCCATATCGTCACGGTCAACGACTACCTTGCCCGCCGCGACTCGGAATGGATGGGGAAGGTCTACCGTTATCTTGGGCTGAAAGTGGGCCTCATTGTCCACGATATGTCCAACGAAGAACGCCGTGAGGCTTACAATGCCGATATTACCTACGGCACCAACAATGAGCTGGGCTTCGATTACCTGCGTGACAACATGGTAATTTATAAAAACCAGAAGGTGCAGCGGGGCCATAACTTCGCCATCGTGGACGAAGTGGACTCCATCCTCATCGACGAAGCCCGTACTCCTTTGATCATCTCCGGCCAGGGCGACAAATCCACCGATCTTTACGAACGTGCCGACCGTTTGGCCCGCACTTTGAAGATGTATAAAGTCAAGGAACTCAATGACAAGGAAAGCCACGACGATGTGGACGGCGACTATATCGTCGATGAAAAGGCCAAAACCGCCACCCTGACCCCCTCCGGCGTGGAAAAGGCGGAAAAATACTTTGGCGTGGAAAACCTGATGGATGTGGACAATATCACCATCCTCCACCACGTCAACCAGGCCATCCGTGCCCACGGCATCATGCATCGCGACATCGATTATGTGGTCAAGGACGGCGAAGTCATCATCGTCGACGAATTTACCGGCCGCCTCATGTTCGGCCGCCGCTATAACGAAGGCCTCCATCAGGCCATCGAGGCCAAGGAAGGCGTCAAGGTGGAGCGGGAATCCAAGACGCTTGCCACCATCACCTTCCAGAACTTCTTCCGCCTTTACAGCAAGCTGTCTGGTATGACTGGTACCGCCAAGACAGAAGAGACCGAGTTCCAAGAAATCTACAAGCTGGACGTTGTGGAAATCCCCACCAACCGTCCGGTTGTCCGTACCGATTACCCGGATGTGGTGTATAAAACAGAACAGGCTAAATTCAAAGCTGTCATTGAGCAGATTGAGGAATGCCATGAAAAGGGCCAGCCTGTACTGGTGGGCACTATTTCCATCGAGAAGTCGGAGATCCTCTCCAGCATGCTCAAAAAGAAGGGCATCAAGCACGAAGTGCTCAACGCAAAGTTCCATGAAAAAGAAGCCGAGATCGTTGCCCAGGCCGGTAAGAAGGGTGCTGTCACCATCGCTACCAACATGGCCGGCCGCGGTACCGATATTATCTTGGGCGGTAACCCCGAATTTATGGCCAAGGCTGAGATGCGCCGCCAAGAATTCGACGAGGAGCTCATCAACGAGGCCACCGGTTTTGCGGAAACCGACGACGAAGAGTTGCTCAACGCTCGCAAGGTCTATCAAGAGCTGCTCCAGAAATACAAGGAGGAGCTCAAGGACGAAGTGGAAGCGGTGAAGGAGGCAGGCGGCCTCTTTATCATCGGCACTGAACGCCATGAATCCCGCCGTATCGACAACCAGCTCCGCGGCCGTGCCGGCCGTCAGGGCGACGTTGGCGCCAGCCGGTTCTACCTGTCGCTGGAGGACGATCTGATGCGCCTGTTCGGCGGTGATCGCATCAACAGCTTGATGGAATCCTTAGGGTTGGAAGAGGATACCCCCATTGAGAACAAGATGCTGACAAATTCCATTGAAAGCGCACAGCATAAGGTGGAAAGCCGTAACTTTGCCATCCGTAAGAACGTGTTGCAGTACGACGACGTTATGAACCGCCAGCGTGAGATCATCTACAGCCAGCGCGACAAGGTCCTGGATGGTGAAGATCTCAAGGAGTCCATCGAAAAGATGATCGCCGAATGCATTGAGCGAAACGTCCGCCGCTACCTCAATGGTGAACAAAAAGAACATTGGAATTTCACCAGCCTGCGCGAAACCTATTTGGGTTGGCTCACCACCCCGGATGACTTCCATTATACTCCTATGGAGCTGGAAGGCACCGAGCCGGAATACATCATCAATCTGCTCATAGACCGCGCCAAGCAGGTCTATGAAGCCCGTGAGCTGGCCTTTGGCGAGCAGCTAATGCGTGAGATCGAGCGGGTCATGTTGCTGCGCATGGTGGATACCAAGTGGATGGATCACATCGACAACATGGAGGAGCTGAAGCGGGGCATCTCCCTGCGTGCTTACGGCCAGAAAGATCCGGTTGTGGAATACCGCCTGGAAGGCTTCGACATGTTTGACGAGATGATCGCCTCTATCCAGGAGGATACCATGCGTCTGGTTCTGACGGTACAGATCCGCCAGAAAGAGGAACCCAAACGTGAACAGGTGGCAAAGCCCATTGAGCCTGCCGGAGACGGTTCTGACCCCGCCAGCAAAACGGTGAAAAATAAAGAAAAGATTGGCCGCAATGACCTCTGCCCCTGCGGCAGCGGAAAGAAATATAAGAAATGCTGTGGAAAAGACAAATAAGCCACTTCTTGCCTGCAATCCCACTATGATTGCCTAAAAGGAGGCCCTTTTGATGATTCTAAGCAAACGTCTCAAACAAGTCCTGGCTCTTGTATTGTCCTTAACGGTCTTAACCTCCCTGGCCATCCCCGTGGCCGCCGACGCCGATACCCGCCCCTTCCTCAGCTTGGGCAAGGAGCAATCGGAGCAGGAGCGGCAGACTGTACTAGAACTGCTGGGCGTGGATCCCGATCGTCTGGATGAATACAATGTGTTGTATGTCTCCAACCAAGATGAACACGATTACCTTTCCTCTTATATGTCGGAATCGCTGATCGGTACCAGGGCGTTGTCCTCGGTCCTGATCGTCCCCACGGAGGAAGGTACCGGCATTCAGGTCACCTGTCAGAACATCAACTACTGTACCCCCGGCATGTACCGCAACGCCTTGATTACCGCCGGCATTACCGATGCCAATGTCAAGGTCGCCGCTCCCTTTAACCTTCCCGGTACCGCTGCTTTGGTAGGCGCCATGAAGTCCTATGAAGCTATGACCGGCGAGCCTTTGTCCGACCAATCCAAAGACGCTGCTACCAATGAATTGATCGTCACCGGCGACGTGGGCGACAGCATCGGCGATATGGAAAAGGCCGAAGAATTGGTGGCTCTGGTCAAACAAGAGGTCGTGGAAAAGGATACCAGCGACGAAAAAGAGATTGGCGATGTGGTGGACAAAGCGGCAGATGCTTTGGAAGTCCAGCTAAGTGATGAAGATCGTCAGCTCATCATTGATTTGATGGAAAAAATCGCCGGTTTAGACCTTAACATCGACAGTATCAAACAACAGGCCCAGGATCTTTACGACAAATTGTCCGACATCAACATCGATACCGGCTTCTTTGCTTCCATCGGCCAATTCTTTAGCGATTTGTGGAACGCCATCGTAGAGTTCTTTACCAATCTCTTTGGCGGTGGTGGAGATGCCTCCAGCCAGGCTTCTTCCGAACCTGTCTCTTCGGAGATATCCTCTGGGGTGGAGTCCCAAGTGGAGTCCAGTACTCCTGACAGTCAAACCGACAATACTTCTTCCATGCAGGAAAGCCATTCGGCTTCTTCAGCGGCACCCTCTAAAGCGCCGTCGAGCAATAGCACGGTTCCCTCAGAAGGGGATGTTGCTCCCTCTAAGGCTCCGGCCCAATCGGAACAACCCGTTTCCAGCCAAGGTGTTGAACAGGAGACTGTGTCCTCCCAAGCAGCCGCTTAAATTCTCTCAACAAAAAAACCAGCCAGCCTATTTCATAAGGCTGGCTGGTTTTTTGTATCGCTATCCATAAAATCAGGCTGTGGGCTTCTCAAATCCACAGCCTGATTTATTTTATAAGTTTTTCTGTTTCCCTTACCGGCCCAACAGTCGATTGACGTCGGCTTGCAACGCCTCTGTCTGAGCCTGGGCATCGGCGCGGTCTTTACCCTTAGTAGTGTAGTAAATCTTTACCTTTGGCTCAGTGCCAGAGGGACGTACAATGACTTGGGCTCCTCCTTCTAAATTATAGGAAAGCACATTGGATTTGGGAAGATGGATGGTTTTCTTCTCCCCGGTGGCCAAATTGGTCTCCTCGGAAAGTTCATAGTCGGCGGCAGTAATCACCTTGCGTCCGGCCAATTCCTTGGGCCCGTTGGCGCGCAGCCCCTCCATGATGGATTGCAGCTCGGCCATACCGGCAGCCCCTTCACAGACGATATTCTGGACGCTGTTGAGATAATACCCATACTCCGCATACAATCCCTGCATCACTTCATACAAAGTCTTACCCTGGTTTTTATAGAAGGCTGCCATTTCACAAATCAGCATGGATGCCACTACAGCATCCTTATCCCGGACATAGGTGCCGGCCAAGTAACCGTAGCTCTCCTCAAACCCGAAGATGTACCGTTCCTGCTCGTTCCTAGCTTCCAAAAGGCCGATCTGCTCGCCGATAAATTTAAACCCGGTAAGCACTTCAATAAGCTCCACGCCGTATTTAGCAGCGATTTCAAAACACAGCGCAGACGTCACAATGGTCTTGACGGCAATGGGATTCTTAGGCCAATTGCCTTTGGCGATGCGCTGGGAACAAATGTAGTCGAGAAGCATCACACCCACTTCGTTGCCGGTCATCAGGATAAAGTCATCCCCCTGGTGGACGGCGATACCCACGCGGTCGCAATCGGGATCGGTGGCCAACAAGATATCCGGATTGATGGTGGGCGCCAGTTTCAGGGCGCATTCAAAGCTCTGGCGGATTTCAGGATTGGGGAAAGGTGCGGTGGGGAAATTACCGTCGGGCAACTCCTGCTCCGGCACAACGGTGACATTCTCCAGCCCGCATCGCTTTAAAATGGCCCGTACCGGCTTATTGCCCGTGCCGTTTAAGGGGGTGTAAACCACCTTTAAATCCTTGGCAATGCCGGGATTGACGGCCTGTTTCTGCACTTCGTCCAAATAGGCTTCCAGCACTTCCGGGCCGATGACCAAAATCATGCCCGACTTGACGCCCTCTTCATAAGGAATCTTTTTGATCCCGTCAAACAGATCCACCTTTTCGATCTCCCGCGTCACCTCGTCGGCAGCATCCTGGGTCATCTGGCATCCGTCGGGGCCGTAGGCTTTATAGCCGTTGTACTTAGCGGGATTGTGGCTGGCCGTCACCATGACGCCGCCTTTTGCCTTAAAATACCGCACGGCAAAGGACAGCACTGGGGTGGGTTCCAATTCCGGGAAAATGTGGACTTTAATGCCGTTGGCGGCAAAGATGGCGGCGGTCTCCTTGGCAAACAAGTCGGATTTAATGCGGCTGTCAAAGGAGATGGCTACGCTGGGCGAATCAAAGTTGCTGTTCAGATAGTTGGCATAACCTTGGGTTGCGCGGCGAACAGTATAAATGTTCATACGGATGGTGCCGGCGCCGATAATGCCGCGTAAACCGGCGGTACCAAATTCCATATCGGCATAAAAGCGGTCCTTGATGGCCACTTCATCCCCTTCAATAGACCTAAGCTCGGCCACTAGGTCTGGATCCTCTACGGCTTTTTCTTTCCAAAGTGTATACAGGTCCTGTTCTCTCATAAAATCCACCCTTTTCTCATGATATCTGGCATTTTGCACAGGGAATTGACAAATGGATAAAATTTATCTAGTTATATCATAAATCTTTCCCCACATGATGTCAAGAAAAATGAAAGGGGTTCCATGTCGAAATTGTTAATTTTTTTCTTTTCCTTGCACCGCGTTTGAAAAGGTACTAGAATAGAACTGTTTACTAATTTTTAATGTGACGCATACTAATAATAAATATGAAATAAGAAAAGGGAGGAAATCCGATTTGATCTGGCATAACCGTTCCATCGAAGATATCGAGAATGAGCTACACACATCCGCTACCCGAGGACTTACCCAATCGGAAGCCGCCGCTCATCTGGACACCTATGGGCTCAATCGGCTGACCGAACGAAAAAAGAAAACCTTCTTGCAGCGTTTCCTGGAGCAGATGAAGGATTTTATGGTCATTATCCTGCTTATCGCCGCCGCTGTATCGGCCGTCCTAACCATCGTAGAAGGCCACAACGATTGGCTGGAACCCATTATTATCATCGCCATCGTGCTGCTCAACGCCTTCCTGGGCGTTATCCAGGAATCCAAGGCCGAGGCGGCATTGGAAGCCCTCAAGGGCATGTCGGCCCCCAACGCAAAGGTGTTAAGGGAAGGTATTGTCTCGGTGATCAACGCAGAACAACTGGTGCCCGGCGACGTCATTTTGCTGGATGCCGGCGACTTTATCCCGGCCGACGCCCGCCTATTAGAATCGGCCAGCCTCAAATGCGAGGAGTCGGCCCTCACCGGCGAATCCCTGCCGGTGGAAAAAGATGCATCGGTCATTGTGGATGAGATCGCCCCTTTGGGGGACCGGGTCAATATGGTCTATTCTGGCTGTTCTGTGACCTATGGCCGCGGCAAAGCCATGGTGACCGAAACCGGTATGTCCACCGAGATGGGACGCATCGCCTCTATGCTGGGCAATGAGTCGGAAAATCAGACCCCTCTCCAGATCAAGTTGGCGAAACTGGGAAAAACCTTAGGACTTCTCGCTTTGGGCATCTGCGCCATTTTATTTGTATATGGCATTGCCACGGGGCAAGGGCTTTTCGATATGTTTATGACGGCGGTATCCTTGGCTGTGGCCGCCATTCCGGAAGGATTGCCCGCCATCGTCACCATTGTGCTGGCTATGGGCGTGCGGCGCATGGTCAAGAAAAACGCCATTATCCGCCGCCTGCCTGCGGTGGAGACGCTGGGATCGGCCTCGGTCATCTGCTCGGATAAGACCGGTACCCTTACACAGAACCGCATGACACTGATGGAGGTATACACCTGCGGTAAGACCTTTGATTTGTCCGATACCTCCCATGAGGGCATCCGGTCCTTGCTGCGGTTGGGCGTGCTGTGCAACGATGGACGCGTGGAAAAGGACGAGGATGGAACCCTCAAACATGTGGGAGATCCTACCGAGACGGCTTTAGTGGCTGCCGGTATCAATTTTGGTATCGACAAAGGCAAATTGGAAACCGAATATCCCCGGGTATCGGAAATCCCCTTTGACTCCGACCGGAAACTTATGACCACCGTCAATTACATCGACGGACAGTATGTGGCCATTGTCAAGGGCGCGCCGGATATCCTCCTTTCCCGCTGTGTGGACGGCCAACCGGAGGAGGCCCTAAAGGTCAACGACGAAATGGCGTCACGGGCCCTACGCGTGCTTGCCATCGCCTATAAAAATTTGGATGCCATCCCTGTGGATCCCCAGCCGGAGGACATGGAGCAGGGGCTGCATTTTGCCGGTCTTGTTGGCATGATCGATCCGCCCCGTCCGGAGGTCATCGACGCCATTAAAACCTGCAAAGCCGCCGGTATCCGTCCCATTATGATCACCGGCGATCACATCGCCACTGCATCGGCCATCGCAAAAGAACTGGGTATTTTGGAGGAGGGCCAAGAGGCCATCACCGGTGTGCAGCTATCCCAGCTGACGGATGATCAGCTCAGGGAAAACATCCGCAATTACTCGGTCTATGCCCGCGTGTCCCCTGAAGATAAGATCCGCATCGTCAAGGCCTGGCAGGATACTGGTGAAGTGGTCTCCATGACCGGCGACGGCGTCAACGATGCTCCCGCCCTCAAAGCAGCCGATATCGGCTGCGCCATGGGCATTACTGGAACCGACGTCTCCAAAGGCGCCTCCGATATGGTGCTCACCGACGATAATTTTGCCACTATTGTCTCTGCCGTCCAACAGGGTCGTGGCATCTTCGACAATATCCGCAAAGCCGTCATCTTTCTCTTAAGCTGCAATTTGGGAGAGGTTCTGGCCGTGTTTGTCTGTATGCTGTTGTTCGGCCGTTCCCCCCTTCTCCCCATCCATCTGCTGTGGATCAACCTGGTGACCGACAGCCTGCCCGCCTTGGCCCTCGGTATGGAACCGGTGGAATTCGACGTAATGAATCGACGTCCCCGTCCCAAAAACGAGAGCATCTTTGCAAATGGAATGGGATGGGCCGCTGGCCTACAAGGTCTCATGTTAGGCGTTATCACTTTGGTGGCCTACTGGATGGGATGTTCCCATTTCTTCACGGTCAGCGCCTTTGGCGTCTCGGCTGACCCGGCCTTGGGGCAAACCATGGCCTTTGGCGTGCTGGCCTTGAGCCAGTTGTTTCAGGCTTTTAACGCCCGCTCCCGTCATTCCCTATTCCGTATCGGCCCCTTCTCCAACCGCTGGATGATTGGCGCGTTTCTAGCCTCCGCCGCCATTTTGATGCTGGTGCTTTTGCTGCCTCCCCTCCGCTCTCTGTTCCAATTGGTGGCACTCCCCCTCCATGAGTGGGAATGGATCCTGGCTTTGTCAATCTCCCCCATCGTGCTTGTGGAACTTTCCAAGCTGGTTATATGGATCTCTCATAAGTGGAAAAATCGAGTTGATTCCTAAATCCAGATTATTTCAAAACCACAAAAGAGCCGCCAAATTAATTTGGCGGCTCTTTTTAAAGGGATTTTTTCCTATTGGAAGTAATTTTTATTGAGTCACATTTAACGGTAAGGTCATATGATCATCCTGCCACTGTCCGGTTCCTGGATTGCGGGCCTGTACGGACAACACACGCTGTCCTGCCGTCCCCAACGTGATCTCAAGGGACCAGATCTTGACTCCATCTTCCACTTTGACATCGGTCACCGTGCTGGTAATACTCCGGCCTCGTTCGTTAAAGATTCCCAGCTGGGTGATATTAGGAGTGGTCTCTACGGTAAACTGAATGGGTTCATTGACCTTTGCCATGTAGTTACCATACACGGAGATGATGCGGGCTTCCTCCGGCTGAGCCACCACATCCAGCACTGTTTGGACGCCAGAATCCTGGAAGTCATGGGTCTTCGTCTTGTACCAGATATTAAGCGTACGGCCCTCGCCGGCTGTCCCGAGACTTGTGACCACAGTCCAGGTCTTGAACCCATCGGGATCATACACCGACTTGACCTTTAATAGGCCGATGTTCCTTCCGTACTCATTGCGAAGGGATAAGCCCACCACATCGCTGGTGGTGCGGATGGTCATGGTGATGGGTTCATTGACATCGTACTGGGCCGGATCCCGATCCAAGCTGACGCTTAGGACACCGTTCTCCGCAGCCGGTTGCTCTTTCTCAAAGCCCACCGACCGGATGTTGCCCAAAAAGACCAGGTTGGTTTTGCACACAAAGTAGATGTTCTGTAAGCCGGTCAACGGTTCTTCCAACTGGAGATCGGCTTCAAACCTCTGGTAATCGTCCCAGCCGGCGGTGGGAGTGACGGTGATGATTCCGATGGGCTGGCCGGTGGGGCTGTCTTTGTAGACCTCAATGGTTCCGCCGGTGCAATTGTAGCTTTCCAGAACCGATACATCGGCGTACACTTTGCCGTTTTGCAGGCCTTCCTCGCCAAAGTCCAGACGGGTAAAGCCCAGCCAGTTGTCGTTTTCAACATATTCCATACAGCTGCCGTCGCCGCTCGCCATGATGCGGCCCGACTTGATGGAATACTCCGTGGCGGGGATGGTTTCATAGGCCGAACGGGCGCCGGTGGTATTGGTGAACGTAAACGACCGGACGTTGCCCAAGAACAGGAGATTGGAATGGAAAACCAGATAAATATCTTGGTCGCCGGAGATGGGCTCCTCAAGACCGATTCTTCCTTCAAACTGGACGTAGTCGCTCCAGGTTCCCGTGGGAGTGATGGTCACAGTACCCATCAAATCGCCGTCGGGGCTTCCGCGGCGCACTTCCACGGTACCGCCGTTGCAATTGCCGCTTTCTTCCACAGCGGCTTCCACCAGGATGGTGCCTTCCTGGAAGTTCTCACCAAAGTCCAGCGCCGAGAACTTGAGCCAGTTTCCATCTTCCACGTACTCCATGCAGCTGCCGTCGCCGCTTTCCACGATGCGGCCGGATTTCTCATCGTACTCGGTGGCCATATAGGTATTAAAGGCCGATTTCTCAAACTGGAAGGAAATCAGGTTGCCCAAGAAGGTGGAGTTGGAACGGAACACAAGACAGATATTCTGCTTGCCCACCAGCGGTTCGGAAAGGGAAATGGTGCCGGTGTAGGGCTGATAATCATCCCAATCGCTGCTGGTTCCCACTTGAACGGTGCCAAGCAATTGACCATTTTCCGAATCCTTGCGGATCTCCACGGTACCGCCCTGGCAGACGTCGTTGTTGGGGCCGCCGATCATGCAGGTGATGGTGCCGTCCTGGAAGCCGTTCTCTCCAAAGTCGATGGATTTGTACAGGAGGGAGTTGTTGTTTTCAATGTAGTCCATGCAGTCGCCGGTCTGATGGACATTGCCCGAACGTCCGGCATAGTCCACCGCGCGGATGGATTCATAAGCGTCTAGCGGCTCAAACATGCGGTTTTGCGGCACAAACTCAGGCGTCTGAGAGGTGCTCCACCACATGAACTGCACCAGGCCGCCCTGGCTTGCGTCGTTATTGGTGTAGGTCAGTTCGATGGGATACAGCTGGTCGGCCGATAGGTTGACCTGATAGACGTTGAGGGTGCAGCCCTCGGGAACCTCAATGGTGCCGTTGTTGGTGGAATGGACAAATTCGCTCTCTTCCACCTTTTTGCCGTCAAAGATCAGTTCCATGTCGCCCTTGACCACAAACCGCAGTTCATAGGTCTGATCGTAACTGGGCAAAATGCTTCCCGAATAGGTGGCGGTATAGGAGTTTTCCCCGCCTTCCCCGATGGGAGTTTCTCCAGGCGCCCACTCATAATCGATCTCGCCGGTTACCTCGGTTTTGACCAGATTGGCGTCGTTTGCCTCGGTTCCCGTGTAATAATTGGCCTCCAAGCCGGTGCCGTCGGCCGTCTTGGAATAGTGGACGTAATTGGGATCGTATTTGGGCATGGGGGTGAGATTCTTGCCCAGCGTCACATTGCGGGCAAAATCGTCCATAAAGCCGGAGAGATCCAGTACATTGCCCTCTTCTACGGTGAAGTCGATGTCGTGGACGGTGGTCTCCGAAGAAGCCGTGCCGTTGGGTGTGATGTTGAGGGTATCGAAGGTGATGGGATCTTCTCCCTCTTCGTAGAAGGTCTTGGTGATGGTGTAGGTGGCTTCCCCGGTGCTCTCGTCGTAAACCAGTTCCGCCCAGTACTTGGGATAGTAAAGGGGTGTCACCAGCTTATCCGTGCCGGGAATGGTGGTGGGGCCAAGGGTCAAGGTGTTGTTGGGCACATCGATGGAGGAGCCCGCCAACACATCGTTGATAAACCACACCACCGGGGCGGTCATGTAGGTGGAGTAGGCCGGGTTCCACAGGTTCTGGGTCCAGGCGTAACCCTGGCGGAGGTTGACCAGCTGGGTGTGCTCCAGCACCTCAAAGCCATCCTCCACATAGCCGGCCTGGATGGCCGCCATGCCGCCGTAGCTGTCCAGATAGAAGGGCCAGCAACGGGATCCTGCGTTGTCCAGCGATCTCTGGGCTTCCATATCGTAAACCTTGGGGGCAAAGTAGTCGCCGGTCTGCTGGATGGAGGTGGTGATAAACTTCTTCATGTGGGAGACGAAATTCTCAAAGGGGATCACATCGCCAAAGCCGGAATAGCGGCTGACGAACTGTCCTGCCATGGCGCCGGAGAACATGATGTTCTCCATGATGGTGCCTTCTTGGCCGTCGGAGGCGATGTACTCCGGATCGCTGCCGAAGGAATAGAAGCCAAGTCCACTGTCGTCTTGGATATAGAGCTTCTCCACGTCGGCCGCCGTCAAATCGTAAAGCCGCGCATACTCAGCGGCGTCCTCTTCCTGGCCGTTGATCAGAGCGATCTCCTGGGCCATATCCAACATGTTGAGATACACAATACCCGAGAAAATCAGGATATCCGGATGGGTATAGTCGTCGTATGTTGTATAGTAGTTGGGGTAATTGGTGCCGGGTTCGCACTTGCTCTGGATGAAGGCCATGGAGTCCTTCATGACGTCATAGTACTGCGTAAGATCGGTGTCGTCACCGGTCTGGCGGTAGTAGTTGAGCAATTGCAACATCCAAGCGCCGGTGTTGTCGATCATGCTGCCGTTGGGGGTGGGATTGTACTTGTTATCGGGGTCGGAATCGGCCATACCCACATAATAGTGGATGTCGTAATGCTGGATCTCCCCGTTTTCCCCTAGGACGTTGGAGAACTGGCGGTTCTCATTGACGTTGAGCTCAGGGAACAGCTTTTCATAAAACGGATGGGATGCTATCTTTTGATCCATGGTGCCGCCGAGGCCGCCCATTTCACCTTCCAAAGTGGTAAAGTTCATCCGTTTGTTGAGCACGCCGTTGGTGAACAGGGCGCAGCTGCTGTTGATCTCCTTAAACTGAAGCCATTCGGGCATGTTGCTGTCCAGAATAGGCTGCTGCCACTCCATGATACCGTCGTAGATGCGCTCTCCATTTTCGGTGGCATAGGAGGCCAATTCCTCGATGCTGGAGAAGAAATTGTGGTAGTATTTGTTGTAATCAGAATTGGGAGCCTTGCTGGCGATCTGATCCATATCCTCTTGGGTGTACTCCGGCATATACCATGCCACCAGGAAACGGACGGTCTTGGTCTCCCCTGCGTCAACCGTGGTGCTCACCGCCACGGCGCTGCCGTTGGTGGGCTGGCTGGCCTGCTGGGTGCTGCTGCTCAAGGCCACTTTTCCTTCGCTCGACGATTGGAATTCACCGTTTTGAACAAACTCATTGAGAGCGTTCTGATCCCCTAACTGGTAGCTCTTCAGGGTGGAGATCTCGGTATCGTCGGTGTCTTCGGCCAAAATGACAAAGTCGGTGTTGTAGTTTTGGAAGGTCATTTTGTTGGGGATGATGGTTTCATCCGCAGACTGCTTGACGCCCTTCCAAGATCCAATGGTAATGTCCTCGGCGGTGGTGTCGGGAGAGGTCATGTTGTACCAATCGCCCGATTCGCCGTCCGGGTTAAAGTTTGCGTTGTTATAATTGTTGGTATCCTTGATGCCGCGGCCGATCAGGTCGGCCCAGGCAAACATGGCGCTCATTTCTTGTGGCTCGTCCGAATCGTTGGTCAGTTCCACCTCATACCAGGCCACCGGCAGAGAGGAATCCTTGACGTTTTGGGCCACAACGCCGGAGTAAGCGTTGAAGGAAGCGTTGGCGATGCCGCTCTCTTTTGCATTTTCAAAGTCCAGTTCCATGCGGGGGAACAAACCGGTGTAGTAAGAATCAGAGTATCCCTGCATGCCGTACTTGGTGTCGTCATCTCGCTGGAGACGGGCGGCCTGGCCGTTCTGCCAAGTGGCTAGGAACATACCATCCGGGGAATCTACAAAGGATTTGTGGATGTTGTTGATGCAGTTGCGGGTGAATTTTCCTTCCGGCGAAATCTCATAGTAACCGACGCCGGTACCTCCCAAGGGCACGCCGCTGGGACCGGTGTGATTTTCCAGCCTCATGTAGTTGATGTTGGCGTCCTCCGGGCTGTCGGTCGCCGGTGTCGCCAAGGCCGCAAAGGGCACCATGGTCACCGTCATGAGCGCGGCCAATGCCCCGGCTAACAACCTTTTCATTTTCTTCATGTTTTCCAATCATCCTTTCTCAATGAATCAACAAAAACGATACAGGAAAAACTCCAATCTTCCCTTCTTTCCTTCTTTTCGCACATTATTAATTCATTTTTCTATTACATATTATACTAAAAACACTCTCAATACAAAAGTATTTTATTGAATAGATAATTTTCATTCTTATAGAAATTTAATGCATATCCTTTAGTTGCTTTTGATAAGGTAGAATAAGTTTCGCAAAATTGAAAAGAGGACAAAAGAAGACATGGTTTGCAGCCCTCTGGTAGAATGAAGTCACG
>CAJFOZ010000061.1 GCA_904397895.1 uncultured Clostridia bacterium | reverse complement strand
TTTCTCCTTGGGAACCGCCGGCGATCGAACCCTGACGCTTCAGGCCTACCGGGCCGGCCAGTGGACCGAGACAGGCGCTTCCATCCATTTGGATGTGGACGCGGACAAACTGGCTAGTGCCGCCATTTATGAGGCCACCTTCCACAGCACGACGGTGGGCGTCAACCAACCGGTGCAGGTGACGGTGGTGACCAGCGACGCCGTTTCCAAATTGGCTGTCACCAATGAAAGAGGTCGCGCCATCAGCTTTACCGTGGACGATGTAACATCGAATGCCGACGGTGGATTGACCTGGGCTATCACCCTATCGGTGGGATCAGCCGGCATGCGGATCCTCAATTTCAAGGCGGTGGATATCAATGGAGGGATTGTTCCTGTGGATGTTCAGGCATCCATTGTAGTCACTGCTTCCTAAAGGACTTTATCGATTGTAAACCAGCCAATAAATAAAAAGGGCCTTCGAGACATGCGTCTCGGAGGCCCTTTTCCTCTATGAAGTAAAAGATAGGAAGTCCGCCTAATTTTTCTGACTGCTTGTCCCGTCTGGTTGAGAGGAAAGCGCTTTGTGGGACCGTTCTTCGTGGAACCGGTTGACGATAAAAATACCCAGGCTGACCAGCAACAGAGCCAGAATGTTGTTAAATTGGAAGGCTTGTCCTCCTTCTCCCAGCAGCAGAGCCGACAGCAGAACCCCCACCACCGGGTTCATAAACCCGTAGATGGATACCTTTGACACCGGATTGACCTTTAAAAGCATCCCCCACAGCGAATAGGCCACCGCCGATACCAGCGCCAAATAAAGGAGCATCAAGACGCCGGGGAGATTGAAGGTATCCAGCCGGCCGCCCATCAGGAATCCCACCGCAAGGAGGGTGATTCCGCCTACAATAAATTGATAACCGCTGAGCATCACCGGGTCTTCCGATTGGGAATACCGCTTCAAAAAACAGGAGGAAAGGGCGTAGGACAGCATGGCCACCATGACCATTCCCTCACCGGCCAGGGAAAAGTGGAAGTGGAACCCGCCGCCGCTCAGGTTGGCGGCCAATACGCCCATGAGTCCCACAATACAGCCCACTAATTTGGGCAACGTGAGTTTTTCCTGGCGGAAAAGCAAGGCGGCAATCAAAATGGTGATGAGAGTATTGGTACCGATGATGATGGAACCGTTGACGCCGGTGGTGTGGGCCAGTCCCACATAAAGGCAGAAGTACTGGAGGGAGGTTTGAAAAACACTCAGTTTTAAAATTTTTCCCACGGCGCTTTTCCTGGGCAATAAGGGCCTGCGCTGGAGAATGCTGCCAAAGAGTAGGGCCAGAACGCCGGCCAAAGTAAAGCGAAGTCCGGCAAACAGGACCTGGGTGCCGGAGGAGTCGGACGGGATGGACAGAAGCTCATAGCCGATTTTAATGCAAGGGGAGGCGCTCCCCCACAGGACGCAACACAAAATGGCCAGCAGCGCTACCACCCATGGCTTTTTTAAAACCATATCGACTTTGTTAGACAAAGATATCCCCTCCCTTTGACGGCGCAGGGCCAAGAGCATGCCCTCTTTTTCCTGCGCTCCCCAAACACGAAAGAACGGATTCCAGCCCAAAACCAGAATCCGCCCGGATAAAACCCATTGCCATCTCTTTTATAACATCCCGGGAATAATTCTCCCGAGAAAAGGAAAAACATCGCTTATGATGTTAAGACATCAGGTCCTTGAGTTTTTCGAAAAATCCTTTGCGTTTTTGGTAATTTTTCTCATTGGCGGCCGATTCAAATTCCCGAAGGATCTGTTTTTGTTTCTCACTGAGGTTTTTGGGAACCTCCACCGTCACCCGGACGTATTGACTGCCGCGGCCGCGGCCGTTGAGACGTTGGATGCCCTTGTCTTTCAGGCGGAAGACGTCGCCGGGCTGCGTGCCTTCGTGGACGTGGTAACTGACCTTGCCGTCCAGGGTGGGGACGGTGATATCGGCGCCCAGAGCCGCCTGGGCAAAGGTCAGAGGAATCTCGCACCATACGTCAAAGCCGTCCCGCTCAAACAGGGGGTGGGGACGCACGTTGATGACCACATGCAAATCGCCTGGGGCGCCTCCGTTGATGCCCACGTCGCCCTGGCCGCGAAGGTTGATGGCCTGGCCGTCGTCGATGCCGGCGGGGACGTTGACCGCCAATTTGCGGGGACGGCGCTGCCGGCCGGAACCGCCGCACTGTTTGCAGGGATGCTCGATGATTTTACCCTTGCCGCCGCAGCGTGGACAGGTGCGCTGGGTCTGCATGACGCCAAAGGGGGTGCGCTGGGACTGGCGCACCTGTCCACGGCCGCCGCAGTCCGGACAGGTCACCGGGGAATATCCCTTTTCGGAACCCGAACCGCCGCAGGCCGAGCAATTGTCCACCCGCGGGGCGTTGACTTCGATTTGGCAGCCTTTGGCCGCCTCCTCGAAGGAGATGGTGGCCGAGACGTTGATGTCGCTTCCCCGTTGGGCGGCGTTGGGGGACCGGGTTCCGCCTCCGAATCCACCGCCGAAGATGGAGCCGAAGATATCTCCCAAATCGCCCATATCGCCAAAATCGAAGCCGCCAAAGCCGCCGGCGCCGTAGCCGCTGCCACCGCTTTGGCCGGCGCCAAAGTTGGGATCCACACCGGCGTGACCAAACTGGTCGTACCGGGCTTTTTTCTGACTGTCGGACAGCACCTCATAAGCCTCGTTGACCTCTTTGAACTTTTCTTCTGCTGTTTTGTCCCCTGGATTGAGGTCGGGATGATATTTTTTGGCCATTTTTCGATAGGCCTTTTTAATTTCGTCCTCGGAAGCGCCTTTCTGGATGCCCAGCACTTCGTAATAATCTCGTTTGTTCGCCAAACCCATCACACCCTTGTCACAATGTCATGCGCATGGACCGGGAAAATCCCTGCTTTATCCCGCCCATGCGCTGGCGAAATGCAAGAAGATTCGTAGGGATCCATCTCCCTTTTATGTTTCAGGGGATCAAAGTAGAGAATTTTCTTTTTCCCCTTTACCCAGCTTTGCCGGATGCCCGACCCAAAGGGCCATTGGACATCCGGCCAGCCTGCGGACAATGGCCAGCGGGGAAAACCCGCAGTCCAGTCGCATGTCTAGTTTTTAATCAGACTTAAGGGGACAATGTCCCCAGCCGCGACGCGCCCTTAATCTTGAGCAAACCCTAAATTATGGTTGCCCGCGAGGGAATCCTATATTTGGACCCTAGGTACCGTGCCGCTCCAGCGCCCTTTCCGCTAAGCTACAGGGCGGCGTGGAACCGAGCACTGCCCGACGGACAATGTCCGCCGCCAAATCGCGCCCCTAATCTTGAGCAAATCTTAAATTATGGTTGCCCGCGAGGGATCTCCCACTTGGGTCTAGGTACCGTGCCGCTCCAGCGCCCTTTCCACTAAGCTACAGGACGGCGTGGAAGCGGGCACTGCCCGACGGACAATGTCCGCCGCCAAATCGCGCCCCTAATCTTGAGCAAACCTTAAATTATGGTTGCCCGCGAGGGAATCCCATATTGGAGCCTAGGTACCGTGCTGTTCCAGAGCCATTTTCGCTAGGCCACAGAGCGGCGTGGAACCGGACAATGTCCGGCTTATTTATCGTCGCCGTCTACCTCGTGGAAGTCAGCGTCGTAGACGTTGCCGTCGGGACCGGTTCCCGCGCCTGCATCGGTTCCGGAGGTGGAACCCGAAGCATCCTGCTGGGGTTGGGCGCTCTTATAGAGCTTCTCGCTCATCTGGAACAGCTTCTGTTGCAGGGCCTCCTGATCGGCCTTGATCTTATCCATATCGCTGCCCTTGAGGGATTCCTTCAAGGTGTCGATGGCAGCCTGAATGTCGGATTTCTCCGAAGCATCCAATTTATCGCCTACGTCTTTCAAGGTTTTCTCGGTCTGATAAATCATCTGATCGGCGTTGTTGCGGGTATCCACTTCCTCGCGGCGTTTCTTATCCTCGGCGGCAAACTGCTCGGCCTCCTTGACGGCCTTTTCGATGTCGTCCTTGGACATGTTGGTGTTGGAGGAAATGGTGATAGCCTGCTCCTTACCGGTGCCCAGATCCTTGGCCGATACATGGACAATGCCGTTGGCGTCGATGTCGAAGGTGACTTCGATCTGTGGCACGCCGCGGGGAGCGGCCGGGATGCCGTCCAGATGGAAGAGGCCCAATGTCTTATTGTCCCGTGCGAATTCGCGTTCGCCTTGCAGCACATGGACTTCCACTGAAGTCTGGCCGTCGGCGGCGGTGGAGAACACCTGGCTCTTTTTGGTGGGGATGGTGGTGTTGCGGTCGATGACCTTGGTCATGACGCCGCCCATGGTCTCGATGCCCAAAGAAAGAGGAGTGACGTCCAGCAGCAGCAATCCCTTGACGTCGCCGCCCAGTACGCCGGCCTGGAGGGATGCGCCGATGGCTACGCACTCGTCAGGATTGATGCCCTTAAAGGGTTCTTTGCCGATAAACTTCTGGACAGCCTCCTGGACAGCCGGGATACGGCTGGAACCGCCCACCATCAGGACCTTGTCGATCTCGGAGGTGGAGAGCTTGGAATCCTTCAGGGCCTGACGGACCGGTCCCATGGTCTTTTCCACCAGATCCTCGGTCAACTCGTTGAACTTAGCGCGGGTCAAGGTCATATCCAGGTTCTTAGGACCGGCGGCATCCACGGTGATAAAGGGAAGGTTGATGGAGGTGGAGGTGATGCCGGACAGGTCAATCTTAGCCTTTTCTGCGGCTTCCTTCAGGCGCTGCATGGCCATCTTATCGCTGGACAAATCGATACCGGTTTCCTTTTTAAATTCGGAAAGCATCCAGTCGATGATACGCTGGTCGAAATCGTCGCCACCCAAGCGGTTGTTGCCGGCAGTGGCCAGCACCTGTTGGACGCCTTCGCCCATCTCGATGATGGACACATCGAAGGTGCCGCCGCCCAGGTCGTATACCATGACCTTTTGGTCGTTTTCTTTGTCGATGCCGTAGGCCAAAGCTGCCGCGGTGGGCTCGTTGATGATGCGCTTGACCTCCATACCGGCGATCTTACCGGCGTCCTTGGTGGCCTGGCGCTGAGCGTCGGTGAAGTAAGCCGGGACAGTGATGACCGCTTCGGTGACGGTATCGCCCAGATAGGCCTCGGCATCGGTCTTCAGTTTTTGAAGGATCATGGCCGAGATCTCTTGGGGGGTGTAGGATTTGCCGTCGATGGTCACCTTGCGGTTGGTGCCCATATCCCTCTTAATGGAGGAAATGGTGCGTTCCGGGTTGGCAATGGCCTGACGTTTTGCCACGGCGCCTACCATACGTTCGCCGTCTTTGGAGAAAGCTACTACGGAAGGGGTGGTGCGGGCGCCTTCTGCATTGGGGATAACAACCGGTTCGCCGCCTTCGATGACGGCGACACAAGAGTTGGTGGTACCTAAGTCAATTCCGATGATTTTTGCCATAATTGTCTACCTCCTAAAATGATGGGCGTAGGGGGATTCTTTCCCTACGCAGCGTTTCATGTTTTATGCGGATCAAGCTCGCGAAAATTCTATATTGTAAATGCCAAACCGATAGATGATCAGTTGGCCACTTTTACCATGCTGTGACGGATGATTTTATCCCCCATGCGGTACCCTTTTTGGAAGCACTGCATGATGGTATTTTCTCCCAAGGAATCATCCTCCTCGTGCATGACGGCATTGTGAAGGCTGGGATTAAAGGCGTCGCCCTGTTCTGCCGGGATAGCCTCCACTCCCAATTTCTCTAGGGAGGATTCAAATTGATGCATGGTCATTTCAATGCCTTTTTTTAGATCTTCAAAGGAACTTTCCACGGCCAGGGCCCGTTCCAAATTGTCCAGAACCGGAAGCAAAGCTTCCACAGCTAAGGCCTTGGCGTCGGTCCACGCGGCATCCTTTTCCCTTTGGGTGCGTTTGCGGTAATTGTCGTACTCAGCGGCGGTGCGGAGCAACAGTTCCTGCTTGGCGGCGGCATCCTTTTGAGCCTCCTCCAACAGCGCCTTGAGATCCTCCAGCTCCTTGCTGGAATCATCGGATGCTGCGGTATTCTCACCGCCTGGTCCTTGCTGTGTTTTTTCCTTGGTGTCTTCTTCTGGGGAGGCTGTTACCTCTTGGGCCTCCACCTGGGGATCGGACTGTTTGTCTTTCTTTTTCAATTGATACCGCTCCTTTTACCGGATGTCGTTTTTATATTTGTCATCGTCCTCTAAAGGATCGCCCCATGCCTCCGATAGCAATCTGCCCAACTGGACGGCAAAATATTCCAGGCTGGGGATGATTTTAGCATAATTCATGCGGGTGGGGCCGATGACCCCCAACGCGCCTCCCTCCCGGGAACCGATGTTGTACCGGGTCATGACTACACTGGAGCCGTCCAAAGCAGGTTGGCTGCTCTCTCCGCCCAGCACCACGTGCACGCCCCCATGATGGTTCAAAAGCAGCCGGGCCAAATGGCTGCCTCCGGCCAGGTATTCCATCAAAGCGTGGGCCCTTAACCCCATATATTCGGGTAAAATCAAAAGATTTGCCTGGCCATCCATGGCGATGCTGGCTTCGGATGCCTCCTGGGCCGTCTCATAGAGCCCGATGAGCAAGGGGGTGAGCAGCAAACTATACTCCCCTAACTGGGCGGCCACCGTCTGGATAAACGGCATGGTCACATCGCACAGTGCCCGGCCTTTGATCTCAGCATCGGCTACTCGGGCAAAGACCTCCCGCATCTCAGGAGTCAAATCAAAGGCGGTGCGGATCAACCGGGATTTCATAACGCCGCCCGATGTAAGCAATACAATGGCGGCATTGCCCCGTCCCACCGGGATGACCTCACAATGCATCACCCGGGCCAAGTCGGCCGAAGGGCTGGTGGACATGGCCACTAATTGGGTCATCTGGGCCAGGGCCTGGGACGCTGTTTTGAGCATGCGCTGAGGATCGTCGGCCGGGCCGGCGAACATGGCGTCGATGGTTTTTCGATCCTCTTTCGACAAAGGCTGTGGCGACAGTAGTTTATCGATGTACAGCCGGTAACCTGCCAAAGAGGGCACACGTCCGGCCGATGCATGAGGTTGTTCCAAAAGACCTAGCTCTGAAAGCTCGGCCATGTCATTTCGGATGGTGGCAGAGGAAACTACCTTATCCAACGCCTCCTGTACCGCCCGGGAACCAACCGGTTCTCCCGTGGCGATATAACCCTCCACAATGGCGGCCAATACTTGCAATTTGCGTTCACCAAGATCCATATTCCTTGCCTCCTTGGGAACACTGGGTACCTTTTCTTATCATGTATCCAGGAACTTTTAGCACTCTTATTGATCGAGTGCTAATTCTAAGTATTAATTTACCATTCTGTCACTGGGTTGTCAAGGGTATAATTGTAAATACTTTATGACCGCGCAGACAGTGTCTGCCGCCACGACGCGCCCGCCGTTTTGTGAAAGCCCAAGCTATAGTTGCCCGCGAAGAGGGATGGGGGATACGTCTATGGCGTTTCGGTACCGTGCCCAACGTTTGCTTTTCCGCAAAACCCCTAGGCCGACGTGGCTGCGAATTCTATCCGCGTGGGTAGTGCCCGCGCAGACAGTGTCTGC
>CAJFOZ010000060.1 GCA_904397895.1 uncultured Clostridia bacterium | reverse complement strand
AGTGGACGGCGCATTGATCCTTTCGCCTGTCAACCGCTTTTATTTCACTGGATTTTCCTCCAGCGCCGGTATGGTGCTCATCACCCGCAGGGAATCTTGTTTTTACACCGACTTCCGTTACATCGAGGCGGCCCAAAAGACCGTCACCAGCATGGATTGTGCCCAGTATCACAAGGCGAGCGACGTACTGGTGGACGCCATGGCAAAATACAAGGTAAAAAATGTGGCTTATGAAGGGGACTTTATGAGTGTGTCCCAGATGGACCGTTACCAAAAGGTCATGGGCGATGTCCGCCTTGGCTATCGTCTGGATGAAGAAGTCGGAGGGCTGCGGTGCATCAAGTCTCCGGAAGAGGTAAAGCGCATCGAGGCAGCCCAACGGCTTGCGGAATACGCCTTGGAAAAGGTATTGGACCGTATTCGTCCTGGCGTAACAGAACGGGAGATTGCACTGGAACTGGAGTTCCTCATGAGGAAGCAAGGGGCACAAGCGGTATCTTTTGACACCATCGCCATTACAGGCCCCAATACCTCCTTGCCCCACGGCGTCCCGGGGGATCAGGTGGTGCAGAAAGGGGACTTCTTCCTCATGGATTTCGGGGCCACTTTGGATGGTTATCACTCCGATATGACCCGTACCGTAGGGGTAGGACAGGTGTCGAGAGAACAGCGGGATGTGTATCATCTGGTGCTCAAAGCGCAGCTTGAGACGTTACAGGCTATTAAGGCCGGCAAAACCGGGACAGAATGCGACGCCGTCGCCCGGGGTATCATCGAAGGCGCGGGCTATAAGGGATGTTTTGACCATGGGACTGGCCACGGCGTGGGCTTGGAGATTCATGAGGAACCACGTCTTTCCCCGGGGGCCGGACAAGAACTTCGTCCCGGCATGGTTGTGACGGTGGAACCGGGCATTTACTTAGCAGGGAAATTCGGTGTACGCATTGAAGATATGGTGGTTGTGACGGAAGATGGATGCAAAAACCTGACAAATTCGCCTAAGGAATTGATAGAACTGTAAGCTTTGGCGGTCTTAATGAAAATTTTGTTTAAACCCGCTTGAAAAAAGGCGCCAAATGCGATAAACTAGAAAGCAATATGGTTAATAATGATTTGGGGGTAAACAACCTATGGTAACAGCAGGAGATTTTAGAAACGGCGTCACCTTTGAAATGGATGGCAATGTCTATCAGATCATTGAGTTCCAGCATGTAAAGCCTGGTAAGGGTGCCGCTTTCGTCCGCTGCAAGATCCGCAATGTCATCGCCGGGTCGGTGGTGGAGCGTACCTTCAGCCCGACGGATAAATTCCCGACCGCATTTGTGGAGCGCAAACCTATGCAGTATCTGTATAACGACGGCTCCCTTTATTATTTTATGGACAACGAAACCTATGAGCAGATCCCGATCAATGAGTCGGAGCTGGACGACAACTTCAAGTTTGTGAAGGAAAATATGGAGTGCACCGTCCTTTCCTACAAGGGCAATGTATTTGGCGTGCAGCCCCCCAACTTTGTGGAGCTGCAGGTCACGGAAACCGAGCCGGGCTTTAAGGGTGATACCGCTACCAACGTCACCAAACCCGCTACTCTGGAGACCGGTGCGGAAATCCGCGTGCCTCTGTTTATCGATGAGGGTGAAATGATCCGCATCGATACCCGTACGGGCGAGTATATGGAGAGAGCATAAGGATTATACTAGAATTTGTATCCCATATTGCAGGCAAAAGAGCCTGTGAATTCAGGATAAAAAAGGAGGGGCAGTATGACTGTCACAGAGAAGGTAGCCTATTTGAAGGGCTTGATCGATGCATCTGAACTAAAAGAGGATACCAAAGAGGCTCGTTTGTTCAAGGCCATCTCGGATGTCCTGGACGATATCGCTTTGACGGTAACCGATCTGGAGGATGCTTATTCGGAGCTTTCTGAGCAGATTGACGCTGTGGATGAAGACCTGGATTCCCTGGAACAGGACTTCTATGGCGACGACGATGACGATGAAGAGGATGACGAAGATGATTTCGTCGAAGTCACTTGTCCCGCCTGCGGTGATACCATTTGCCTGGATGAAGAAACCATCATGGCCGGTTCCTTGGAATGCCCCAACTGCGGCGAGATGCTGGAGTTTGACATCCACTACGCCGACGATGACGAATGTGACTGCGGCCATTGCTGTGATGATGCCGAAGAAGAGCCAGAGGATCAGGAGGACTGATTCCTCTTATGTGACGGCAAGACACACTAAAACCGTCTGCTTTTTCAGGAGAAAAGGCAGGCGGTTTTTTGCATGTCGACATAAGAAAAAATAATACAAAAAAATAGAAAATAAATTGAAAACCTAATACATATCTGCTATAATGAGGCCAGAATATGCGGGGAGGGAAACTGCTGTGAAAAAGAAGTATACACCCAAAAAATTGATCGCTGTGGTCGTATCGGTATTGTTTATTGGAATCAGCGTATCCTTATTTGTGCAATCGGATATGGGGACCGATCCTTTTAGTAGCATGAATTTAGGCCTTAGCAATGCAACTGGTATCCCTTACAGCATCACGCAGCTGAGTATGAATATCCTACTGTTTATCCCGGTGCTGCTTTTTGCCCGTCAAAAAATTGGCATCGGTACCATTGGCAATATGGTGTTTGTGGCATTCATCGCCGATTTTATGAAGATGGTATATGGATGGATTGGATTTTCAGCAGAAGGATGGCCTATGCGTATTTTCCTGATGGTATTGGGTGTGGTTGTGTTATCTCTGGGCGCATCCCTTTACTTTGTAGCCGATTTGGGAGTGGCTCCTTATGATGCGGTAGGTCCCATGATCTCAGATGCAACGCATATACATTTCCGCTGGGTCCGTATCGGAACCGATTTGATTTGTGTTTTGGTGAGTTTTGTAACAGGAGGCCCTATCGGCGTAGGGACTTTGGTGACGGCTCTGTGTATGGGACCGTTGGTATCCTTCTTCGACCGGACGGTTTCAGAAAAACTAGTGTTGGGCAAGGTAAGCAGATCGGCAAACTAACCATTAAGAAACAAGATAGGTCACTCAGGAGGAGATGTTTTGGATAGTAATTTTATGCTTATCTCATTTTTGGCGATGTTTGTGGCTGTGATTCTGCTGGTTCTTATTGTCATAATAAAAAACAGCCGTTTGCCAAGGCTGGTTGTGGATGCGACGGTTTTGGAAAAGCGGATGCAAAAAGTCCGGCGTGTCCACCCAAGAAGCGGCAACGCAGTAGGTGTTCATGTTACATACAGTACTTGGTATTATGTGACGTTTGAGGTGGAAGGCGGAGACCACGTTGAATTGCAGGTAAAGAAACAGGAATACGATAAGAGGAACAAAGGCGATTACGGTAAGCTTACTTTTCAGGGAACGCGGTATCTTGATTTTGAGGAAACCAAAGGGAAAAGAAAATAGAAGATAAAAAAAGCAGCTCCTGATTTTCACCTGAAAAACCAGGAGTTGCTTTTTTGGTTTCTGCAAATGAACGAGGTAGATTATAGCCGGATCTTTCCCTCCCGGAAGAGATCGGCAAACCACACATTTTTCACTTCAAAACAGCGTCCGTTTAAAGGGGAAAGGCAACCGGCGTCGGAAGTAAAGGCAAAACACAGTTTGTAGGAATAGAGAGCTTGATGTTTAAACCCAGCAGCACGGTCTTTGGCATTGATGCCATATTTGCCATCCCCCAGAAGGGGATGGCCGATGGAGGCCAAATGAGCGCGAATCTGATGGGTACGTCCGGTTAAAAGATCCACTTCCAGGAGGCTTAGGCCATTTCGATAGGCCAAAACCCGATAATGGGTGACAATGGTGCGTCCGCCTGGGATAGGATGGGAATAGATGGTCACTTTGTTTTTGGCGCTGTCTTTTGAGAGAAAACCGGTCAAAGTGGTTTCTTGTTTTTCCATCCGGCCGTGGACGATGCACAGGTACTGCTTGTGGATTTCCCGGCTTTTGATTTTTTCATTGAGCATCCGCAAAGCCTCGGCATTTTTGGCCGCCATGACGATGCCGCCTGTGTTGCGGTCGATGCGGTTGGCCAAAGCCGGGGCAAAGCTGTTTTCCTGCTTGGGATCGTACTGATGTTTCTTGTAAAGATAGTGCTGGATGCGGGCAATGAGAGTATCCGATTGCTGCTCCTCACCGGGATGCACCAAAAGCCCTGCCTTTTTGTCGGCCAAGAGAATGTTGTCATCCTCATAGAGGACGTCCACGTGGGAAGGGGCATCTAAGAAGGCGTAATGTTCGGGAGGCTGCTCAAAAAATTCGTCGTTGATGTAAAAGGATATCACGTTGCCCTGCTGGAGACGGGTGGAAATTTTCCCTTTTTTGCCGTCGATTTTGATGCGGCCCAGGCGGATATATTTATAAAGCAGTGCCTGGGGAAGACGGGGTACCGCTTTGGTGACGAATTTATCCAGACGTTGTCCCGCGTCATTTGGTCCGATGGGTAAGGTTTTCAAGTAGGATCCCTCTTTATTTTAAACTCAGTAGGAATGGGCTTTACAATCTGCATTTGATTATACCATAAAAGAGGCAAATTTGGTAGGAACTATGTTTTTTCAGGAAATTGTGTAAGATTGGCGTGGAAGAAACTAGGAGAATAAGTTGAAGTAAGTCGTTAAAGATGCTATAATTTGAACGAAAGCTCAAAGGAAAGGCGTTTGCCCATGGATTTTTCTCATATCATTCTCGTTGTAGGCCACTATGGCTGTGGTAAGACCAACCTGTCCATCAACCTGGCCCAGCACCTTGCCCAGCAAGGGGAAGCGGTCACGTTGGTGGATTTGGATCTTGTCAACCCATATTTTCGCTCTTCCGATTATCGGGAGGAAATGGAGGAGCGGGGGATCCATGTGATTTCCCCGCTGTATGCAAGCACTAATTTGGATATCCCGGCATTGTCGCCGGAGATCAATTCGGTGTTTGTCAAACCGGAAGGGCACGTGATCTTTGATGTGGGAGGGGACGACGCCGGCGCTGCGGCGCTGGGACGTTTTGCCGCCAAGATCCAGGAGTCAGGCCCTTATGAGATGCTTTATGTCATCAACCGTTACCGTGTGCTTACCCCCAGTGCGGCCGAAGCGGCGGCCATTCTGCCGGAGATCGAGGCGTCCTCCCGCCTGAAAGCCACTGGTATCGTCAACAATTCCCATCTGCTTCAGGATACCACCGCTCAGCAGGTGCTGGACTCGGTGCCGTTTGCCAATGAGGTAGCGGAAGAGACCGGCCTGCCGATCCGGTTTACATCGGCGCTCACGTCGGTGGCCGGGGAGCTGGAGGGTAAGGTGAATCCCATCTTCCCCCTTCACCTGGTGGTGAAACCGCTTTGGGAGTCGGAGAAGGAATGATTAACAATCGGGAGGTGTATTTATGCCGCGTATTATCGTGAACACCGAGGTTTGCAAGGGCTGTGAGCTGTGTGCCGCCGCATGCCCCCGCAATCTTATCGGTTATGAAAAGGAAAAAATCAATAGCAAGGGCTATCATCCTGCCGTTCTGCTGGATGAGGAAAAGTGCATCGGATGCGCCATGTGCGCCACCATGTGCCCGGATTGCGCCATCATAGTGGAAAGGTAGTGACAAAATGGCTGAACGTGTTTTGATGAAAGGCAACGAAGCCTTAGGCGAAGCGGCTCTGCAAGCTGGTTGCCGCCATTTCTTTGGATATCCCATTACCCCTCAGACCGAACTTGCGGCATATATGGCCAAACGTATGCCCAAAATCGGAGGAACTTATCTGCAAGCTGAATCGGAAGTAGCCGCCATCAATATGGTGCTGGGCGCATCGTCGGCTGGCAAGCGGGTGCTGACCTCGTCTTCCTCTCCCGGAATCAGCCTCAAAACAGAGGGTATTTCTTATATTGCCGGTTCTGATCTGCCGGCAGTTATCGTCAATGTCCAGCGCGGTGGTCCTGGTCTCGGCGGCATCCAGCCCTCCCAGGCCGACTACTGGCAGGCAACCAAGGCCACCGGCCACGGCGACTTTCAGTGTATCGTCCTGGCTCCCTCAACTGTCCAGGAGATGTTCGACCTGATGATGGACGCCTTCGACCTGGCCGATCTGTACCGCACGCCGACCATGATCCTGGCCGACGGCGCATTGGGCCAGATGATGGAGCCGGTGGAAGTCAAAGAACGTCCGAAGCGCGATATTCCGGAAAAGACCTGGGCGGCAAATGGCCATCAGGGCAAACGGAAACACAATGTCATCAATTCGCTGTATATGTCCCCGTATGATTTGGAACGTCTGATCAAAGAGCGTTTTGCCCGGTATGATGTCATCAAGGAGAAGGAGCAGCGGGCCGAGCTCTACAACATGGAGGATGCCGATATTGTCATCGTGGCATACGGCGCCACCTCCCGTGTGGCAAAAAGTGCCGTCAAGGAGGCCAGAGCCAAGGGGATTAAGGCGGGCATCATCCGTCCCATCACCTTGTGGCCCTTCCCTAACGACGCCATCCAGCAGGCTGCCAAAACCGCCAAGCACTTCCTGGCTGTGGAAATGAGTATGGGCCAGATGGTGGACGACGTCCGTTTGGCGGTAAACGGTGTAAAACCGGTCAGCTTCTTGGGCCGTACCGGCGGCGTTATCCCCACACCGGCCGAAGTGCTGCATGAAATTGAAACCATTGCGGGAGGGTTAAAATAATGGCTATTGTATTTGAAAAACCCCATGCTCTCTCCGACGTTCCGCTGCATTATTGCCCCGGCTGCACCCACGGTATTGTGCACCGTCTGGTGGCAGAGGTCATCGATGAATTGGGCATTGAGGGGAAGACTGTGGGCATCGCACCGGTAGGCTGTTCGGTGTTTGCTTATAATTACTTTAATTGCGATATGATCGAGGCCCCTCATGGCCGCGCCCCGGCGGTTGCCACCGGTGTAAAGCGTGCTCTGCCTGAGAACGTAGTGTTTACCTACCAGGGCGACGGCGACTTGGCCGCTATCGGTACGGCTGAAACCGTCCATGCGGCTACCCGCGGCGAGAATATCACCGTCATCTTTATCAACAACTGCATCTACGGCATGACAGGTGGCCAGATGGCCCCTACCTCCTTGCCCGGCCAGGTCACCCAGACCACCCCTTACGGCCGCGACGTTAAGACGGCGGGCAATCCTATCCGCGTGTGCGAGATGCTGTCCACCTTGGACGGTGTGGCTCTGGCTCAGCGTGTGACGGTGGACTGTGTTAAAAACGTCAACATTGCCAAGAAGGCCATCCGCAAGGCTTTTGAAAACCAGATTGAAGGCCGCGGATATTCCATCGTAGAAGTGCTGTCCACCTGCCCCACCAACTGGGGTATGACTCCCAACGAAGCCCTTCAATGGCTGCGGGATAACATGATCCCGTACTATCCCTTGGGCGTGTATAAGGATGTTACAGCGGAAGGGGGCAGCCATCATGAGTAAGAGCTACAACATGCTGCTGGCTGGATTTGGCGGCCAGGGCATCCTGTTTGCCGGTAAGGTCATCGCCTACGCCGGTTTGATGGACGGCCAAGAGGTCTCTTGGCTGCCGTCCTACGGCCCAGAGATGCGCGGCGGTACTGCCAATTGCAGCGTCTGCCTGTCGGATGAACCCATCGGTTCCCCCCAAGTGCTGACCCCGGACGTATTGGTGGCTATGAACCAGCCGTCCTTGGAGAAATTTGTCAATGACGCAGTTCCCGGCGCCGTTATTTTGGTGGACAGCTCCCTTATTGAAAAGAAGGTGGAGCGTGAAGACGTCAAGACCTTCTACATTCCGGCCACTGCTTTGGCGGAGGAACATAATCTCAAAGGCCTGGCCAACATCATCCTCATCGGCAAGCTGTTTAAAGAAACCGGCTTCTGTGAGGAAGCGGCGTTGGAGAAGGCTCTGGATAAGTGCATTCCTCCCCGCAAGGCCCATCTAAAAGAACCCAATATGAAGGCTATCCAGCTGGGTATGTCCCTGTAAAGAAGCAATCGGACGATTGCGCATCAAAATCCTCTGTCCTTTTTGATAGGGCAGGGGGTTTTGTTTGTAATGGAAGAAGGCGATAAAAAAACGTTCTCCCATTTGCATGGAATTGTGCTATAATAGAATACGCTCGACTGCCGGAAAGGAAGGCAGTAAGCATTAACTTGTCAGGAACGAGGGATGGCATTGAAGAAACAGCAGCTGGCAAAATTTGATCAAATTGCGCCGCTTATCTCCCATACGCCGCTTTTGGAGATCGGGTTTACCTATCGGGGAGAACCCCGGCGTATTTTTGCAAAAGCTGAGCATTATAATTTGACCGGCAGCATCAAGGACCGTGTGGCCTATCATGTGCTGCGCAAAGCCTATTTGGAGGATGCAATCCAGCCGGGGGACATCATCGCCGAAGCCACCAGCGGCAATACCGGTATTGCCTTTTCAGCTCTGGGCAGCTACTTGGGCCACCAGGTGATCATTTATATGCCCAATTGGATGAGCGCTGAACGGGTCAATTTGATGAAGAGCTACGGTGCCCAAGTGCGTTTGGTCTCCCGTGAGGAAGGGGGATTCCTAGGGTCCATCCGCATGACGGAGGAATTGGCCGAAAAGGGCGGTGTATTCCTTCCGCGGCAGTTTTCCAATGAGGACAATGTGGAAACCCACTATCTCACCACCGGGGAGGAGATCGTCCGCCAATTGGATGCCCTGGGCCTCAAAGCCGACGGCGTAGTAGCCGGCGTTGGGACGGGCGGAACCATTATGGGTATCGCCAAACGGCTGCAAGAGGAAAATCCCTCCTGCAAAGCATACCCCTTGGAACCCCTCAATTCACCCACCCTTTCTACAGGATACAAGGTGGGGCATCACCGCATCCAAGGCATCTCGGACGAATTTGTGCCCAGCATCATCAAACTGGATGAGCTGGACGACGTGGTGTCGGTAGACGACGGCGACTCCATTGCCATGGCCCGGATGCTGTCGGCAAAACTGGGCGTCGGGGTAGGGGTGTCGTCGGGAGCCAATTTCTTAGGGTGCCTGATGGCCCAGGAGAAGCTTGGAAAGGATAGTGTTGTGGTAACCGTCTTTGCCGACGACAACAAAAAGTATCTATCCACCGACTATTCCGAACCTGTCCAGATAGAAGAGCATTTTCTCACCAAAGACATTGAACTCATAAGCCTCAAAGCATATCGATGATGGCATAACTTGTTGTTTTAAGACCTAGGAGACAAAAATCCTAGGTCTTTTTTGTCGCCTGGAAAGGAAATCAGTGGGGTACTCCTGGGACTTATGTGGTATAATGAGGAAAAAGAAACTCTATTTCGGATGCCAAAGGAGGGGAAAAACATGGATTCTCACATGGTAGAGCAATACCTGCAAGGGGCTTCTCTCAATGCCTACGACTATTTTGGAGCCCATCTTACCCGGGAATGGGATCAGGATGGGGCGCGCTTTTGTGTATATGCCCCTCATGCGTCCCATGTGTCGCTCATAGGGAGCTTTAACGATTGGCAGGGGTATGACATGCAGAGGACGCCGGAAGGCGTCTGGAGCCTGTTTGTACAGGGCGTGAAGGAGATGGATCTTTACAAATATCGTATCACAACCGCCGAAGGGAAAGTGTACGATCGTGCTGACCCGTTTGCGTTTTACAGTGAACGCCGTCCCAATACGGCGTCAGTGGTGTTCCAGATCGACGGATTCCCCTGGGAGGATGACACGTGGATGGGTTCCCGAGGAAAAAATTTTAGCCAGCCCATGAACATCTACGAGATGCATCTCGGCTCTTGGCGCATGCAGCCAGGGGAGGGGGATGAACGATTTCCCAATTACGCGCAGATGAAAAGCCAGCTCATTCCTTACCTTAAGGAGATGGGATATACCCACGTGGAATTTTTGCCCCTTACGGAATACCCCTTTGACGGATCCTGGGGATATCAGGTAACCGGATATTTCAGCGCCACCAGCCGGTATGGGGATCCCCGTCAGCTGATGGATCTCATCAACTGCTGCCATCAGAACGGCATCGGCGTCATTTTGGATTTCGTACCGGTGCATTTTGTGCAGGATTTTTATGCCCTTCATCAGTACGACGGCTCTTTTCTCTACGAAAGTGAGGAAGAGGACCAGAGGTACAGCCAATGGGGGACGGCTCTGTTTGACTATACAAAACCCCATGTGCTCAGCTTTATGAAGTCGGCCCTGCATTTTTGGATCACCTATTTTCACGTCGACGGCATCCGATACGACGCCGTCAGCAATTTGATTTATCGCCACGGGGAACAAAACTTAGGAACCAATGAGCCGGGGATTTGGTTTCTAAAAAACGTAAATTATGCGTTGCAAAAGAAACATCCCGACGTCATGCTCATCGCGGAAGACTCCTCCCAGTACCTGAAGGTGACGGCCCCGGTGGAATACGGAGGGTTAGGCTTTGACTACAAATGGGATTTGGGCTGGATGCACGATACATTTGATTATTTGGAGATTCCGCCGTCCAACCGGGGAGAGAAACATAATTTAGTGACCTTTTCCATGAGCTATTTTTACCAGGATATCTTTATCCTGCCCTTCTCCCATGATGAGGTTGTCCACGGCAAGAAAACCGTCATCGACAAACTTTATGGCTCTTATGAGGAGAAGTTCGCCCAATTAAGGAGTCTTTATCTTTATATGTTCACCCATCCGGGGAAAAAACTCAACTTCATGGGAAATGAGCTTGCCGAATTCAAAGAATGGGATGAAGACAAAGAACTGGGATGGAACGTGTTGGAATACGACCAGCATCGGGATTTTCACGAATACCTTAAATTCCTACATCATCTTTATCGGGAGGAGACAGCTCTTTTTGCTGCCGACTATCATCCCCAAGGCTTTGAATGGCTGGATGTGGATAATACAGAGCAATCGGTGTACGCTTACCGCCGGGATGATTTAAATGGACATGAGGTATTTGTGGTTATCAACTTCTCCTCCAAAAACTACGCTCACTATGATCTCCCAGTGGGGGAAGAGGGCAATTATACGGAACTCATCCATACCGACGCCGAAGGCTTTGGCGGGAAGGGAAGATGCAACGGCGGCGTTTTACGTACAGCCTGTAAAAACGGGAAAATACTTCTACGTCTCAAGTTGGCGCCATATTCGGCTTTGATGGTCAAGAAGACAGATAAAACAGAATAATTAAATATTAATACGTTATTTCAAAGGAGGTTTTTTCAATGCAATTTCAGTATTACATTCCCACAAGGATCCTGTTTGGCAAAGGCCAGCTCAACCGTCTGCACGAGCAGGACATGCCCGGTAAGAAAGCCTTGATCGTCATCTCCTGCGGGACCTCCATGAAGAAGCATGGGTATCTCAAAAGGGTGGAGCAACAGCTGGATCAAGCAGGTGTTGAGCATGTGCTATTTGACAAAATCCTGCCGAACCCCATTAAGGACCATGTAATGGAAGGGGCCAAACTGGCAAAAGACAACGGTTGTGATTTCGTAGTAGGATTGGGCGGAGGCAGCAGCATCGATGCGGCCAAAGCCATTGCCATCATGGCGGCCAATGAAGGGGACTACTGGGACTATGTAACAGGCGGCACCGGCAAAGGCTTGCCCATTCCCAACGATCCCCTGCCTGTCGTAGCCATCACTACCACCGCCGGTACCGGTACGGAGGCCGATCCCTGGACGGTGACCACCAAAACCGAAACCAATGAAAAGATCGGTTCGGGTTACGATAAAACCTTCCCCGTGCTTTCCATTGTGGATCCGGAGCTGATGATGAGCGTCCCTCCCCGCCTGACAGCCTATCAGGGATTCGACGCCTTGTTCCACAGCACAGAGGGTTACATCAATAAGGATGCCAATCCTATCAGCGATATCTATGCCTTAAAGGCCATCGAACTCATTGGGAAGAGCCTAGCCGCTGCTGTGGACAACGGCAGTGACGAACAAGCCCGGGCTGACGTAGCGTTGGCCAACAGCCTGGCCGGTATGGTGGAATCCATTTCAGGATGCACCTCCGAGCACTCCTATGCGCATGCATTGGGAGCCTTCCACCCCGACCTTCCTCACGGTGCAGCCCTCATTATGATCAGCAAGCAATATTACCTCCACTTCGCCAAGAGCGGGGCCTGTGACGACCGATTGGTGGATATGGCACGGGCCTTAGGCAAAAAGGATGCAACTTGCGCCATGGACTTTGTAGAAGCCCTGGAGCAGCTGCAAAAAGCCTGCCATGTGGATGAATTAAAGATGAGTGAGTTTGGCATTCAAAAGGAAAATCTCAATCAATACGTTACCAACGCCCGCGAGACCATGGGAGGACTCTTTGTCCAGGACCGCATTGACGTCACCGATGCCGACGGTTTAGCCATTCTTGAGGGATCCTATCGATAAAAATAGTTTGAGGTAAAACAAAAAGCGTATTGTTCCCCCTTTTTGGAGAGCGATACGCTTTTTCTTTTTGCATTGTTTAGTTTTTAAATTTCATCAAATTCTCAGCGCATTGGCGCAGTTCTTCCTGGGTTGTGATCTGAGCGCCGCTCTGTTTGATGGTTTCCTGGATATAAGTGGGCAACGACATAAAATATTGCTGCATAGCGGAATTTTCGCATTGGACGTTTCCAAATGTGCTGTTGGACATAACCAATCACCTCCCATGTTATTTTTCACTTTCGGGCGAAAAATACCGGTGGGAAATGATAGCAATCAGTTCCATGCCTTTTTCAGTAAGCAGACCGCATCGCTCAGCTCCTGTTGGCATAGGCCGGCGTATCCCAGCACCAAGGTGGAAGACGGACATTGTTTTACATCCCCGCGGAAATAACGGGATATCCCGTTTATTTTAACACCTTGTTCCAAAGCTCGCCTTACGAGTTCGGATTCCTCCATGCCGTTTTTTATTTGAATGAGGAAATGAAGTCCGGCATTGTCCCCTTGGATGGCGATTTGATTGCCAAAGGCTTTTTCCAGCTGTTTTATCACGTGGTCTTTGCGCTGTTTGTAGAGATTCCCCACTCGGTTTAAGTGGCGGGAAAACAATCCCCTTTCTAAAAAACGGCAGAGGGTGTACTGTTCAAAACGGGAGACAGTGGAGGAAGAAAAGGTGAATTTTTCCAAATATCGCTGTAACAGGGCCGGAGGCAACACCAAGTAGGCCACGCGGATGGAAGGGGCGATACTGCGGGAAAAGGTGCCTACATAGATGACCTTGCTGTGGAGGCTAAGTCCCTGCATGGCGGGGATAGGACGGATGTTAAAGCGGAATTCACTGTCGTAATCGTCCTCGATGATGTAACGATTGGGGGATTCATTGGCCCATTTGAGCAACTGGGTGCGTCGTCCGATGGGCATGGTAATCCCCATGGGAAACTGATGGGAAGGGGTCACATAAGCCACTGTGGCGCCTGATTGGGCTAGATGGGTGATAGACATGCCGTCCCTGTCGAGTGGGATGTCTACCACAGAGCGGCCGTTGTTGCGGATGATATGGTAGGTGGTGTCGTACCCGGGATTTTCCAAAGCGAATACAGCGTCCTGATCCAGAAGCTGAAGCACCAGATCCAGCAGATATTCCATCCCGGCTCCTACCACGATCTGATCGGGATTGCAATGAACGCCCCGATATTCGCGCAAGAATTTACAAAGGGATTCCCGAAGACAATCATCCCCCTGAGCATCGCCGCGCTGTAGAAGCTCCGGATTTTGATACATGACCTCCTTGTGCAGCTTGGCCCAGGAGGCATAGGGAAAGGCTTTGATATCCACAGCGCTGGTGGAAAAATAAAAGCGATAGGGCGGTTCCGGAGCTTTTATTAAGGCGGTAGGAGGGGAAAGGGAAGGCTCCGATGGCTCTAGTCTCTCCAACTGACAGACATAGTATCCACTGCGTGGGATGGAGCGGATATATCCTTCGGCCGACAACATATCGTATGCCGTTTCCACCGTGCTCTGGCTGATGCCGAGATGGGCGCATACCGCTTTTTTAGAAGGAAGACGTTCGTCCACTTTCAGATTGCCGGATTTGATCTCCTGAACCAAAAAGGAATAGAGCTGGAGATATAAGGGATGTTTTCTATTAAAATCTAGCTTGCACAAAAAGGCATTCATGAGGGACCTCCTGACTGACCCTATAAAAAATATTAAAATTGACATTTTAAAAGTAGTCAGATATTGCTTATAATCATAGCCAATCGGAACGAAGCTGTCAAGCAAGGAGGACTTATTCATGGATCAAAAGCAAAATGAACTCAATCGGAATCTGGCCCAGATGCTCAAAGGCGGCGTCATTATGGACGTCACCACTCCCGATCAGGCAAAGATCGCGGAACAAGCGGGCGCAGTGGCCGTCATGGCCTTGGAACGGGTGCCGTCGGACATCCGAAAACAGGGCGGCGTAGCCCGCATGAGCGATCCTAAGATGATTAAGGGGATTCAGGAAGCCGTATCCATCCCCGTAATGGCAAAGGCCCGTATCGGCCATATTGCGGAAGCGCAGATCTTAGAGGCCCTGGGCATTGATTACATCGACGAAAGTGAAGTGTTGACACCGGCCGACGACTGTTATCATCTGGATAAGAGCGCCTTCCGCGTTCCCTTTGTGTGTGGCGCCCGGAACTTGGGGGAGGCCCTGCGCAGAATCGGCGAAGGGGCTTCTATGATCCGTACCAAGGGGGAGGCCGGTACCGGCAATGTGGTGGAGGCTGTGCGGCATATGCGCACCATGATGGCCGATATCCGGCGCCTCTGCAATCTCCCCAAGGAGGAGTGGATGACCTTTGCCAAGGAAAACGGAGCGCCCTATGAATTGGTGGCAGAAGTAGCCCAAAGCGGTAAACTGCCGGTGGTCAACTTTGCAGCCGGAGGTATTGCCACGCCGGCCGACGCCGCTCTGATGATGCAGCTGGGCAGCGACGGCATCTTTGTAGGATCGGGTATTTTTAAATCCTCTGATCCAGAGAAGATGGCCAGAGCCATTGTCAAAGCCACCGCCCACTATCGGGATCCCGACATTTTGGCCCAGGTCAGCGAAGGGCTGGGCGAAGCCATGCGGGGGATTGAAATGGGCGAAATTAACCCAGAACACAGGATGGCGGATCGGGGATGGTGAGCAAAAAGAAGGCTGCCATCGGCGTGCTCTCTTATCAGGGATCGGTAGAGGAACATCTCAGTATGCTCAGCAGGCTGGAGGATGCGATTCCTATGCCGGTTAAGACCGAGGAGCAGCTTCATCAAGTGGACGGCATCATTTTACCTGGGGGAGAGAGCACCACCATAGCGCGCCTTTTGAATGTGTTTGGACTGATGGAACCTCTCAGGAATCGCATACAACAGGGGATGCCTGTGTGGGGGACATGTGCCGGGATGATCCTGCTGGCCAAACACATTCGAGGGGAGAGGCCCCATCTAGGGGTCATGGACATTGTCGTCCGACGCAACGCTTATGGAAGGCAGATCGACAGTTTTGAGGATCAAGCCGTTATCCCGCAGGTATCTCCGGATCCCATTCCCCTGGTATTTATCCGGGCTCCGTGGATCGACAGGGTGGACGGAAATACACAAGTTTTGCTTCAACTGGATGGACATATTGTAGCCGCCCTGGAACGTAATATGCTAGCCACATCTTTTCATCCTGAGCTGACACAGTGTACCGCTTTTCACCGTTATTTTACCGATCTTGTTCGGGAATGGGAGAAACAATAGAAAAAACCGCTGCTCATGATAAAATGAGCAACGGTTTTAATCTCTTCGCTGAATCAAAGAATTATTTCTTTGGACGGCTCTTCTTAGAAAGCTCTATCATATCCAAGGTTACGTTATAGAATTTTGCGATTTCCAAAAGAGTTTCTACCCTAGGAAGGGACTCCCCATTTTCCCACTTCGAAACAGTGGTCTGGTCCACTTCCAATGCATTAGCAACATAGCCTTGTGTGAAACCACTCTCTTTTCTCAGCTCTTTTAAAGTCTTGCGCAAATGCCTCACCTCCCATTTAGGCGTTATGCATGGTATACCCTAGGTGCTGATGTGAAACGCGCTGTGCCTAATGGAGATCACTCATTTTATTGCCACGCGTTTTTTCAATGATGTCTAACCACAATAGAAAAACCTACAAAGCATGGATTTATATACCATTGTTATTATACCATCTTTCCTGCCCAATCGCAACAGTTTTTCATGTTTTTCACACTGAATCTAGCCGGTAAAACCTAGAAAACTGAGAATGTGAAAAAAGATCTTAAAATAGGAGTCTTATTTTAAATCAGCACAAAATTAAGGTAAAATATATGGATTATTGGTGTTTCTTATTTTCTAAAATACCTTGGATTACTTGGCCGGCTAAAATGAGTCCAGCCACCGATGGGACGTAGGAAATACTGCCGGGGACACGATCCAAAGAAGCCTCGCAATCGCGATGGGCAACCGGAGGTTCTGTGGAATATACAACCTTTAGTTTATCCACGCGGCGACGTCTTAATTCACGGCGCATAACCCGGCAAAGAGGGCAAACAGAGGTCTCGTAAATATCGGCCACAGTAAAACGAGTGGGATCCAGCTTGTTTCCGGCCCCCATACAACTGATAATTGGAATGTTCATGCAATTTGCCTGCACGGCCAAAGCCAGTTTTGCACTGATAGTATCGATGGCATCCACTAGATAATCTGTATTTTTATCCAACCATTTTGATATATTATCCGGTGTGCACACTTCTTGGTAGGCTTGTACATGACAAAGAGGATTGATGTCCAGGATGCGTTCCTTCATCACTTCCACCTTAGGACGGCCCACAGTGCTGTGCAAAGCCAGAAGTTGACGGTTGATGTTGCTGACCGATACGACGTCACCGTCCACCATCACAATGGTTCCTACTCCAGCTCGTGCCAAAGCCTCTACCGTAAAGGAACCTACACCGCCCACCCCAAATACAACCACTTTAGCATCCATGAGGTGGCGGATGCCTTGGGAACCTAACAACATTTGGGTACGCGAAAGTTCTTCGATCATGCTAAAAATCCTCCTTTGGATCGGGTATATCTTCCGTAAACGATACAGGTCAGGATAAAGGACATAGCCTTATTTGTCAAGTTACAAAGAAAAGACAAAAAGCAATTTTATACGATAAAAAGAAAAAATAAGCAAAAAAGATAAATTCAATTTTTATTCACCTATTGACATATTTATTCTTATATGATATAATTTCAAGTAAAGGCGTTAAATTCAATGCTTTTTGGAAACTTCCATATGTGGAAAAACGTGTGAAGATTCTTCAACTTAAACAGTATGAGTTTTTACCATATATTTTTCATTTTCTTTTTTTAGGAAAAGATATCTTGAAAAAATAGTTTTTTTGAAATGGATTGTCCCTGAAGAAATGATTTTAATTCTTTGTCTGAACTAAGATGTGACTATTATAACTGAAAAAATAAAATGAGAAAGGTTCTTAAAATGTATTATAAAGTAATTTGAGTTTCATGCCGAAAAGTCTTAGGAGAAGCTTTATGTCTTCAAAGCGAAAAGAATTTCTTTTAAGAAAAAACAATACTTGATTTTCTTGAAAAATCCCCCTAATTTTTACAAATTTTAAAATTTAAAGATGGTGAAAATGTTGCATTTACAGCTGCTTTGTTCTTTTTTTAAGAACAAAAAAGCGTTGATTTTTCCATTTTTGTTATCCCCTATTATTTTTTGGCGTTGACTCGGATAGCGACTTATTTTGAGCGTCCCCCATGCTTAACCGTCCGCTATCCGGGCCATACGTCAAAATTTTGATTTAAAATATAAGGATTCTGTAGACGCCTGTTGAGAAGTCGGCCTACAGAATCCTTTTTTGTAAAGGAAAAAGCTGATGTAGTTGCAGTGCAAGGAAAGAGTATGGTATACTATTCCAGTCAATGGCAATTGCTATAATAGAGTGGGGTGATAAGCTGGAAAATGGGATGGATCTTATTAGCAGATAATGAAGTGAACAAATAAAGATTACTTATTAGGGAGGAAATGAAATCGTGGTAATATGGGACTTTATCAAGGCGGTGATTTTGGGAATCATCGAGGGCATCACAGAATGGCTGCCCATTAGCAGCACGGGACATATGATTTTAGCAGATGAATTTATCCATCTCAACGTCACCCCGGAATTCAAAGAGATGTTTTTAGTTGTTATCCAACTAGGAGCAATTTTAGCGGTAGTAGTGCTTTATTTTCATAAGCTCAATCCTTTTTCTCCCAAAAAGACATCGATTCAAAAAAAGGAGACTTTTAATCTTTGGGGTAAAGTATTGGTAGCGTGCGTGCCGGCGGCCGTCATCGGTCTTTTGTTTGACGACCAGATCAACGAAATCTTTTATAATTATCAGACAGTAGCCATCACCCTGGTTTTATATGGTATTTTATTTATTGTCATCGAACAGTACAATCGCCGTCGTAAACCAAGAATTACCTCCCTTCAAAATCTGACTTACCAAACAGCGTTGTTTATTGGGATCTTTCAAGTTCTGTCTCTAATTCCGGGAACCTCCCGATCGGGAGCCACTATTGTGGGAGCTATTTTAATTGGTACCTCCCGGACGGTTGCAGCGGAGTTTACTTTCTTTTTAGCCATCCCGGTTATGTTTGGCGCCAGCCTTCTCAAAATCGTAAAATTTGGATTTGACTTTACAGGTACGGAACTAGGTATTCTGCTTGTGGGCATGGTAACGGCATTTGCCGTATCGGTGGCAGCCATCAAGTTCCTCATGGGTTATATCAAAAAGCACGATTTCAAAGCCTTTGGGTACTACCGCATCGCGTTGGGACTTATTGTGTTTGGTTATTTCCTATTGGCAAAATAAAAAGGGATATCGCAAAAAGGGCCTTGTGATGGGGGATTCCATCGAGGCCCTTTTTTACAATCCCAAAGTGACAAACCAGAAAAGGTGATAAGATATATGACCGATTGGATTAAAAAAGAAGTGCTTGGATTCGAGCCTTTTGGGGATCAGGAGGAGAAGGATCGGCTTCGCCTACTTTTCCTGCTGGATCTTTTTCACGGAGATGTTTTAACTAGAGAGAATGAAATTACACATATGACCAGTTCAGCCATGGTATTTTCTCCGGCAATGGACAAGGTACTGATGGCCTATCACAATATCTATCGGAGTTGGGCCTGGCTGGGAGGCCACGCCGACGGACAAGAAAATCTCTTACAGGTAGCCGAGAAGGAAGCAAGGGAAGAATCAGGCGTCCATCACTTAATCCCCATGAACGTCCATCCAGTGGCTTTGGACATTTTGCCTGTAATAGGACATTATAAAAAAGGACAATACATAGGCGCCCATCTTCATCTTAATTTAACTTATGCCTTTTGGGCGCCGGAGGGCCAGGGATTAACAGTAAGACCGGAAGAAAACAGCGCGGTAGGCTGGATCCCCATAGAGGAGCTGGAACAAAAAGTAACGGAACAAGATATGATTCCTATTTATCGTAAGATCATCCGTCGATGCCAGAGGGACTTTGATCCCATTGGTGGGGATCTAGAAGTTACTAAGGGAAATGCCTAGGATGATAAGGATTTTTGAATGGGATAGTTGACATATGCCGGAAACTTGGCTATAATGAAACTGTATTTTTGGCATATGTCAAAAAAGAGGTGATGCCATGTCCAGGCCTTGTAAAAGGAGAAGAATCTGTGCATTGCCCAATTGCCGTCGATTTGGGTCGCTGGATGGTGGGATGGGAGCCCATCCGCCAATGGCTATGACGCTGGATGAGTTTGAAACCATCCGTCTTATTGATCTGGAAGGCTTGAGCCAACAGCAATGTGCCCAGCGGATGGAGGTAGCTCGTACAACAGTCCAAGCAATCTATGCGGGGGCCCGCAAAAAACTGGCCCAATGTCTGGTGGGAGGCCGGGAACTTCTCATCGAGGGTGGGGACTATGTTGTTTGTAATGGGAACAACGGGAGTTGTTCCTGTCATAAACGCTGTGGGAAGCGCCCTTGAACAAAAAAGTATTTTATTAAAGAAGGGATCGATAACGATGAAGATTGCAGTAACCTATGAAAACGGAGAAGTATTTCAGCATTTTGGGCATTCAGAACATTTCAAGATCTATGATGTAGAAAATAAAGTTGTGTCCCATGCAGAGGTAGTGGATACCAACGGAAGCGGGCACGGCGCGTTGGCAGGATTTTTAAAATCCCATGGCGTAGATACCCTTATTTGCGGCGGAATCGGTGGAGGCGCTAAAAATGCATTGGCACAAGCGGGAATCCAGCTGTTTGGCGGCGTCCAAGGCGATGCAGACCAGGCGGTAGAAAATTTCCTGGCCGGCAGACTACAGTTTAATCCCGATGTGGCATGTAGCCATCACGGATCCCATCACGACGGATCCCATCAGTGCGGGAACCATGACCACAACTGCGGAGGATCCTGCCACTCCTAATTTGATTGGGATAAAAAATCCTTTGGATTGAGGCAAAAGGGTCAGAACCATTCCTTACGAATGGTTCTGACCCTTTTCTTTTTACACGGATATAAAACGGGAAAAGTATCATTGCGCTTCTGCCAGATACTGATGAAAGATTTCCAAATGCACCTTTTCGTCTAAGATGATACGCTGGAGGATGGCCACGATGTTTGGATCCTCAATGCATTTGATCTGACGCTGGTAGGTTTCAATGGCAGATTCCTCGGCAGCGATGTTGTCCCGCATGATCTGGGCAAGGGAATCGTGGCAATAGTTGGGCATTGTGCCGTTCCAGATAATCTGACGTCCCTGTTGACGGCAGGAATAGGTGGGATTGCCGCCTAGGAGGACCACCAATTGCCCTAAAATATCCAGATGATGCATTTCCACCATAGCGATCTGGCGCATGGAGTGGCTCACTTGGGATAGTTTTTGATCCAGCTGCCAGCTCTGGTAAACGTACTGGGTTACAGCGGTCAGTTCGCTGTGGGGACAAGCCAGATCGATTTTAAGCATTTGGGAGTACTTCTTATTTGGCCCGCATACTTGGATGGGGGGATAGGGTTCCGACGCAGAATAACGCATGACATTGTCTGGATGGCCTGACGGATGATTCAACATAAAGGGTCCCTCCACATAGCGTGATAACCATGCATATGTGAGGGGACAAAAAATTATGCGGATTAGACAGTGATATCGCCGGTTTGGGCGTAACCGATTGTGCCGTTGTAGTCGACTAGGTACCAACCTTCCCACTGTCCACGGATGTTGACGGTGGCGCCCCGGGGGACGATGAGGAGGGAAAAGGAGTCGAGGCTGGGCAAACGGTAAAGGGTGGCTCCTCTGGTAGTAGTAACCGTACCGGTATAGACGGGTTGAGGTTGAAGAAAGGGAATGTCGAAATACTCGGTCAAGGAGAGCACAACGTTGGCGGCAATGGCGTCGATGTTTCCTTTGATCCAGCTGGCGTCTTGATAGTTGTCGTGATAGGCGAACTCGATGAGAACGGCAGGAGCCCTCGTCAAACGGACCTCGCCAATGGTGGTGGTGGGGAGGGCGCGGACTTTAGAGGGATCGGGATAGATGTCCTTTAGATTTTGGACGATAATATCGGCAGCCCGTTTCCCGTTGACGCTGCTGGGATAATAGTAGACATCCGACCCTCTCAGTTGCCCGGCAAGATTGGGCGGCGCGGCATTGGAGTGGAGGGCCAAATGAAGATCATAGCTGCCGCGGTTGGATTCACGGATGGAAGAGAAAGCGGTCATATCGGGGGTATTGCGGGTGAAAGAGATGCCGCTGGAGAAGAGATAGGGTTCCATGGCATCGGCGATTAAGTTCATGTATTCTTCCTCAGAACCTCCGTTGACATAGAGGTTGTATTCCTGGGTCGATGGGCTAAGATAAATGGATGGCATGGCTGTCCTCCTTCGGTTGATAGAATGGACCGAGTAACCCGGTCGATTCATTCTATGCCCGAGAGAAAGGGATGGTTCTGACATGGCAGTCCCCAAACCATCCATCAAAAAGGAGTTTATTTGGATTGAGATTTGGCTTTGGCATGTTTATTGCGGAACTGGGGCATGCTTCCGGTCAAGGACAGCATCACAAAATAAATGGCAAAGGCCACAATCATCCCGATCCCCATGGAGACAAGCATCCACAGCTTGCCGCCGGATGGTAAAACCCGTAAAATCAGCAGGGAGACGACCGATGCCACCACCACCGACACAATGGGTTTGATGAGCAGAGTCCCCCACTTGAGGCGGATGCCTGTGACCGTAATGAGACGCCTCATGTTGAGGAAGGAGGTCAGGAGGTTGCTGAGAACCATAATAAACAGGAATCCCTTCATGCCTTGAACCGGCACCAGGAAGAAGATCAGTGCAATGCGGCTGAGGGAATCAATGATGTTATACTTGAGGGAACTGACCTGCTGATTGAGCCCTTTGAGGATACCGTCCACAATGCTCTCCACATACATAAAGGGGACCAAAGGGGCCAGGATAAAGATGTAAAATCCCACTTCATCGCTTTGGTAGAGCAGCCTACCAAGTTGGCCTGAGAAGATGGTAAACACGCCGCCGATGAATATAGCGATGGTAAAACTGATGTGCAGCGACCGGTTGACCATGCGCTCCAACCGGTCGTTTTGTTTTAGGCTGTGGGCCTCCGAGATCTCCGGCACCAATAGGGTGGATAAGGCCGATAAAAAAGAGGCGGGGAAAAAGAGCACCGGCATGGCCATGCCCTTGAGCATACCAAATTGGGACAGGGAGATTTCCCGGGAACTGGTATACTGAGTCAAGCGGTCGGGGACCAACAAATTTTCGATGGTGCGCAGCAGGGAGTTGAGACATCCTCCCGCCGCGATAGGGGCTGAGATGGAAAGCATCTTTCCTAAGATGGAGTAGCGGGGAAGAGGCGGATAGGTGGGATCTGGGATATTTCGCTGATCCCTGCGGTAGCCGATGTACATGTAAAGGCAGGAGAGCATTTCCGATACGGTGTTGCCGATCATCACGGCCGTGCAGGCGTATACGAGGCCTTTGGAGGCAAACATTCCCAAAAGTCCCATGACGATGGCGATGCGTACAAGCTGTTCAAAAATCTGTGCGCTGGAGGATACCGCCACACGCCGTCTGGCCATAAAATAGCCTCTGAGGCAATTGGATACCGACATAAAGGGAAGGCTGGGAGCCAGTACTTTCAAAGCCATGACGCCGCGCATATCCTTGATCCAGTAACGGCATACTGGGTCTGCGCCAAAGAAGAGGAGGCATCCGGCGAAAAGTCCCAACAATGTGCAAAACAGCATGATCTTTTTGAGCAGTCGCACGATGGTTTTGGGGGTACCGCGTCCCATCTCCTCCACCACAAGACGAGTAACCGCCACCGTGATGCCGGAGGTAGCCAGAGTGGTGGCCAAAATATAAACCGAAAAGATCAGCTGATAAAGGCCCATGCCTTCGCTGCCCAGCTGATTTGAGACATACACCCGGAAAAACATACCGATGGTGCGAAGCAATAATCCAGTGGCCGTTAAAATGAAGGCGTTTTTGACAAAGGTGAAACGTTTCAAGGCAACACTTCCCATCCCCGCATGAAGATTCTCTTATGCATGTATATGGACGAGACGGGAAAACATGCCCCTTTCAAAAGAGAAATAGAAAAAAGCTTGTCTAAATTCCAATTTTTATGCTAAAATAAAAAGATGTAATATTCTAGGAAAAAGGGAATGAAGCCAATTTTATGATCACAGTTTCCAACGTTAGTTTGAATTTTAATGGGCAAAGCCTGTTCAAAGGGGTCAACCTGAAGTTTACCCCGGGCAATTGTTATGGCGTTATCGGCGCCAATGGCGCAGGTAAATCCACGTTTTTGAGGATTTTATCGGGGGACTTGGAGCCGTCTACCGGTGAAGTAACGGTGGACAAAGGCACTAGGATGTCGGTTTTGAAGCAGGACCACTTTGCTTTTGACGACTATTCGGTACTGGATACTATCATCATGGGCAATAAGAGGCTATATGACATCATGAAGCAGAAGGACGCCCTCTACGCCAAAGAGGATTTTTCCGAAGAGGATGGAGTACTTGCCTCTGAACTGGAAAGTGAATTTGCCGAGTTAAACGGATGGGAAGCTGAAACCGAAGCCGGCCAAATCTTACAAGGGCTAGGACTGCCAATCAGCTTGCTGGAGGCCCAGATGGAGAGTTTGGGCGCCAAGGAGAAGGTGAAAATCCTCTTGGCCCAGGCGCTGTTTGGCCACCCCGACATTATCCTGCTGGACGAACCCACCAACCATCTGGACATCCATTCCATCCGCTGGCTGGAGGATTTTCTCATGGATTACGAGGGGACAGTTATTGTGGTATCCCATGACCGCCACTTTCTCAACAACGTCTGCACCCACATTGTGGATGTGGATTACACCAAGATCAAGATTTACGTGGGCAACTACGATTTCTGGTATGAATCCAGCCAGTTGATGCAGCGCATGCTGCGGGAACAGAACAAGAAAAACGAGGAGAAGGCCAAGGAACTGCGCAGTTTTATTGAGCGGTTCTCGGCCAATAAATCCAAGTCTCGCCAAGCCACCTCCCGAAAAAAACTGCTGGAAAAATTGGAGCTTACGGAGATGCCGGCGTCCTCCCGGCGGTACCCTTATGTGGGGTTCCAGATGGACCGGGAACCGGGCAAGGAGATCCTGACGGTAGAAGATCTGACCAAAACAGTGGACGGCGTCACATTGCTGAACCATGTGTCCTTCCGGGTCAATAAGGGGGATAAGATCGCCATCCTCTCCCAGAACGAATTGGCCGCTACCACCCTGTATCAGATCCTGATGGAGGAGATGGAGGCCGATGAAGGTTCCTTTAAATGGGGCGTGAGCACCACCCAGTCCTATTTCCCCAAGGACAATTCCCGCTATTTTGACGGCTGCGACTTGAGCATCATCAAATGGCTGGAGCAGTATTCCAAAAACGATTTGACCGAAACCTATCTCCGCGGATTTTTGGGGAAGATGCTTTTCTCCGGGGATGCGGTCTTTAAACCGGTGAATGTATTATCTGGCGGGGAGAAGGTGCGGTGTATGCTCTCCCGCATGATGATGTTTGGATCCAACGTATTGCTTTTGGATCAGCCCACCAACCACCTGGATTTGGAATCCATTACAGCGGTCAACAATGGGCTGATTGATTTTAAAGGCATCGTGCTTTTCACTTCTTTTGACCATCAGTTTATCCAAACGGTGGCCAATCGCATTATCGAGATCCAGGAGGACGGCAGTATTCTCGACCGCATGATGACCTATGATGAATTTTTAGAGAGGAAGGAACAGCAAAGTCTAAGCTAAATGGGGGACAAAAAGGATGATCCAAAGAGTGGACGCCTTTTTGAATAAGCTTGAGGGGGACGTTGTGAGTGAGCAGGAAAGTAGACAATTCAGAGGGGATTTTTGACGCAAAGGTTCTAGGAAAACCGAAGGTACTGGTGCTGGGGTTGCAGCATATGTTCGCCATGTTTGGCGCCACGGTACTGGTGCCGTTGCTGACGGGGCTCAGTGTATCTACAACCCTTTTGTGCGCAGGGCTAGGGACGCTCCTGTTTCATCTCCTGACCAAGAAGAAGGTCCCCGCCTTTTTAGGATCCTCCTTTGCCTTTTTAGGAGGATTTGCCATTGTGGCGCCCAAGCTGATGGATGCAAATGGAGAGCAGACTGTCGCCAATACGGAGATGCTTCCGTATGCTTGTGCAGGCGTGGCCTTTTCGGGACTTTTGTATTTACTGGTGAGTTTCTTGATTTCCACCTTTGGCGTGAAAAAGATCATGCGGTTTTTCCCGCCGGTGGTTACAGGCCCGATTATCATCGCCATCGGCTTGATTTTAGCGCCCAGCGCTATCAGCAACTGCCAGTCCAATTGGCTGATTGCCGTTGTGGCCTTGGGAGTCGTGGTAGCGTGCAACATTTGGGGGAGAGGAATGATCAAGATTCTCCCGATCTTATTGGGCGTGCTGGTTTCTTATGTGGTGGCGGTCATTACCAATAATGTGGATTTTACCGCCATTGCCGACGCCCCTTGGATCGGGTTTCCAGTACATAAGGACTCCATGGGACTTTTTGCCATCGATGGAAGTCCTGCCTTTATCAGCGCTTTGTTTACCATTGTGCCTATTGCCATCGCCACCATGATGGAGCACATCGGAGACATTGCCGCCATCGGGGCTACTACTGGTAAAAACTACATCCAAAATCCAGGGCTCCACCGCACCCTGTTGGGCGATGGATTGGCCACCACCATGGCCGGTCTGTTAGGAGGGCCGGCCAATACCACCTACGGTGAAAACACAGGTGTTTTGGCCCTCACCAAAATCTATGATCCCCTGGTCATCCGCATTGCAGCGGTATTTGCAGTGCTTTTAAGCTTTTGTCCCAAATTTGAGGCGGCCATCAATACCATCCCGGCAGCCATCATCGGTGGTATCAGCTTTGTGCTGTACGGCATGATTTCCGCCATCGGCGTGCGCAATGTAGTGGAGAATAAGGTCGACTTTACCATCAGCCGTAACCTGATCATCGCTGCGGTGATTTTAGTCAGTGCCTTGGGATTCAATTCAGTAGGCGGTATCACCATCGCCATTTCCAATGTATCCATTAATCTTTCAGGTCTAGCCATTGCCGCGATTTTGGGGATCCTTCTCAATGCGGTTCTCCCCGGCAACGACTATGAGTTCCATGGAGATGAGGAAGTAAAGCAGGATCATGCGGAATCGGTTTCCAGCCAAGCTAGTTAAGTTTAAACCAAAAGAAAAGAGGACAAGCACAGTACCAAATGTGCTTGTCCTCTTTTGCATGTAATTGATAGGATTTACAGAACCAGGGAAGGAGCGGAATAGACACGGGCTTTCAGTTCATTATCCAGCATGTAGAGCCCCTTGGCATCCGAACCGAACAATTCCATCTTGGTGATCAAATTATTGGCATTGGTTTCCTCTTCACCCTGTTCCTTCACGAACCAATCCAGGAACTGGACGGTACGATAATCGTTCACTTCCTGAGCAGCGGCATAGATGGCGTTGATCAGGCTAGTGACATACTCCTCATGCTTGAGTCCAGCCTGAAGGGGATCCATCAGGGAGTTAAGCTCCTGATCCGGTTTACCGATGGCTTCCAAGGTGACCTTGACGTTGTTATTGTGGAGATATTGATAGAAGAGCATAGCATGATCCCGCTCCTCCTGAGCCTGGATTTTATACCAGTTGGCGAAACCCTCCAACCCCTTATCTTCATAGAAGTTGGAGAAATCCAGGTAAAGATAGGCCGAGTAAAACTCCTTGTTTACTTGGTCATTGAGCAAGGCAACGACTTTTGAATCCAGCATGATGAACGACCTCCTTGATGATGATTAAAATGAAAGGAACTGTCATTATTGCGCCAGGACGACACAATCAAAAACAGTCCTTATCAACGCAACTTAGGGGAAGGCAAATTTATCCCAGATCCTGGACATATTCTTCCAGGCAAATTTCCTTTTCCATAATAACAGCGGCATGCTCTTTGCCTACATAGCGGTAATGCCAGGGCTCATAGGAGACTTTCGTAATATCCACCTTATCCTCCGGATAACGCAGGATAAATCCATATTCAGCGCAGTGCTCAATGAGCCAATCGTATTCCTTGGTATCTTTAAAAGCGTTTTTAACGCCGTTGAAATCCACAGCCAACCCCAACATATGATCGCTGGTGCCGGGACGAGCCGTTTCTTTTGCTACCGTATTTTCAGCTTCCGCACGGTTTTCGCCGTTGGCCATAGCGGCTTTCACACGTTTTTCAAATAGGTTCTTCTGATATTCAGGGGTACGGTAGCTGGAGGACACATAAAGATTCATGCCATCCTTTTTGGCCGCCGCCATCATGGCGTCGAAGTCGTCAGCCGCCCGGGAATCCAGGTAGAATTTACCACTTCCACCCGATTCAATGGTGCTCAATTCAGGGATTTCATCTTCCTCAATGGGAGAATCGATATTGGGAATGCGTAAGCGCCAATCAGAACTCTTATAACCAAGGCCGGTTCCAGCGCCGGTAGGGACTACGCCGTTTACAGGAGTAGTGGGACTAGAGGTAATGGTACCGCCGGAAGAGGCACTAGAAGCAGCGCTGGAAGGCAAAGAAGCTTCCGAAGCGCTAGAAGCGGCCTGAGAGGGGTCTATTGTAGAAGAGGTTGAACTGGCTTGAGATACGTCGGAAACAGAAGAGTCTGTGCCGGCACTTGATATCTGGGAAGGCGTTTGATCCGATTTAGGGCGGCTGCACTGCGTCATAAACACAATGGCGACCGTGATCACAAGCAGAGCCAAGGTAAGTAGGATAGCAAAGTAAGGAAATCGACTTTTCCTGCGTCGTCTGCTGTAGGAACGGTTCACTTGTTGTGGCAAATAAAGTCATCCTTTCTGTATAGATCCTAAAATAATGCGTTAAACTGAGTAAGAAACAGATTTGCTTTTCTTATTCTAATACAAATTTAGGAAAGAAACAAGGGGGGGATATTTTCAGAGTTCCACGAGGGATATGTTGGATCAGATAAAAGGGATTTGAGAAGACGTTAGGCGTTATAGTCTTATTATTCCCATAAAAAGGGGATCTAAATGTAAAATATACGTAAAGAGGAGGATATCCACTACCAATCTTTATCAATTCATGGTAAAATAACAGGAACGGAAATTTTTAAATAAATTTGTTCTTATCCTAAATCAGCTGCTTTACGAGGTGTTATTATGCGAAAAACAAAGATTATCTGTACCCTTGGGCCAGCCAATGACAGTGATGATATTATCCGAGATATGATAAAAGAGGGTATGGATGTTGCACGTTTTAACTTTTCCCACGGTACCCATGCGGAACACGACGTTCGTTACCAGCGGCTTAAAAAGATTCGCGAAGAAATGAACCTTCCTATCGCCATGTTGTGTGATACCAAAGGCCCTGAAGTGCGCACAGGCGACTTTGATCCTCCTAAAGTGGAACTTAAAACAGGACAAGACTACATCTTCACCACCGAAGAGTGTGTGGGCGACGCCAACCGTTGTTCCATTACCTATAAGGGATTGCCCAAAGATGTGGATGTGGGGACACAGATCTTGGTAGACGACGGCCTCATTGCCATGCGGGTGGTGGGGATCAGCAAAAAAGAGGTGCGCTGTAAGGTCATTAACGGCGGCATGATTGCTTCCCATAAGAGCATCAATGTACCGGGTGTGAAGTTGAACATCCCCTATATGAGCGAAACCGACTGCAAAGACCTGGCATTTGCAGTGGAACATGATTTTGATTTTATAGCGGCATCCTTTGTGCGTTCGGCTGAGGATGTCATAGATGTCCGCCATGAGCTGGAGAAGTTGGGTGGACGGGATATCCGTATCATCGCCAAGATTGAAAGCGCTGGCGGTGTGGAAAACATTGATGAGATCATCCGTGTGTCCGATGGCATTATGGTAGCCCGCGGCGATTTAGGCGTAGAAATCCCGCTGGAGGATATTCCGGTCATCCAAAAGAAATTGATCCGCAAGGCCTATCTGGAGGGCAAACAGGTCATCACTGCCACACAGATGTTGGAATCCATGATAAAAAATCCACGCCCCACCCGTGCTGAGACCACCGACGTGGCAAACGCCATCTACGATGGAACCAGTGCCATCATGCTTTCGGGAGAAACAGCCGCTGGAATGTACCCTGTGGAAGCGGTGCATACCATGGCCACCATTGCTCGCCGTACCGAGCGGGAGATCGATTATAAAAGGCGGTTTGACAACATTAAGATCAATGATCCCAATGTGACCACCGCTATCTCCCATGCCACCTGTACCACCGCCCACGACTTGGGAGCCAAAGCCATTATCACGGTTTCCAAATCTGGACGTACAGCCCGTATGGTGTCCCGTTATCGTCCCCAATGCCTGATTATCGGAAGCACCACCGATGAAAAGGTCTGGCGTCAAATGAATCTGTCATGGGGTGTCCGCCCCCTGCTGGCCCAAGAGCAAGAAAGCACCGATGCCCTTTTCCAGCATGTCGTGGAATGCGCTACCAAAGAGAACCTGTTGGAAAACGGAGATTTGGTGGTTATTACGGCCGGCTTGCCCTTGGGGGTATCCGGCACTACCAACTTGTTGAAGGTGCATTTAGTGGGAGATATTTTGGTAACCGGTACAGCGACCTCTCCTTATTCTGTATGCGGCAATTTGTGCGTATGCAAAAACCTCAATGAGGTAAAAAAGAATTTTCAGGATGGGGACATTTTAGTAGTGCCTCAGACCAACAATGAAATGCTCCCCTTTATCAGAGCTGCCAGCGGCGTTGTAGCAGAACAGGAAGGCCTAAATTCCCATGCAGCTATTGTGGGACTGGCTTTGGATAAAGCGGTCATTGTGGGAGCAACAAATGCTACACGGCTGTTGAAAACAGGGACAACCGTCACAGTGGACGGTTCCCGCGGTATTGTATACAGCGGTGAAATGCGATAAGCATGTAGCATTCTCTCAATGAATGAGAAAAAGGATGCCGTATTATGGCAGAGGAGCATAAAAAGTATTGTAAAAATACAAACCTATGCCAAGTGAACGGGAAACAAGAAAACTCTATGTGAATGGGAATGATCTGCCCCTTGTCAAGTAGATAAGAAAAATATCGAAAATAAAGTTTCAAGTATCCGTCGTATCAGTAATGGTATGGCGGATATTTCCATTTAAAGCCAAGAAATCTCTTGGGGTATACCTAAGGGATGGATCCGTTTGTGGGGTATTGTTCAGAAATCGACCAATCAAACGCTTCCCGCCCTACTGCTGCGGGTGTTTTGTAGCCAAATCTCTCCTGAGGCCTTTCTTCCTCTCTGATTTTATGATTCCTCAGAATCCTTCTGTAGAGATGAATAATACCAACCGAATGTATCTTGACAAGGAAGCCTCTATCTGATATAATAAATACATACTAATCGTATGTTAAGGGAAGGAGGAGGTTATGTGGCACGGAACAAATACCCGGAAGTGACCGTGGAAAAAATTCTTGATGTAGCCCAGAGGCTATTTTTAGAAAAAGGATATGATAACACCACCATTCAAGATATTGTCGATCATTTGGATGGTTTATCCAAAGGCGCCGTCTATCATCATTTCAAATCAAAAGAAGAAATTATGGACGCAGTAGGCGACCGGATGTTTTCGGCCAACAATCCCTTTGAGAAAGTTCGGAAGCGTTCGGATTTGAACGGTCTGCAAAAGCTGCGGGAAGCCATCCGGCTGAATCAATCGGATGAAGCCCGAACCAACATGACAATACAATCCATTCCCCTCACAAGGAATCCCCGGCTTCTGGTAGAGATGATTGAATCCAACCGGCGTATTCTAACCCCATATTCTGGGAGAGAAGTTATCAAAGAGTGCCAGATCTCAGTGGAGCAAGAAAGTGCCATGGGTGTTGCCTCCATTTTAGGCAGCCTGTGCGTCGTGGTGTTGGCGAAAAAGCTGCAAGTGCGCCATCTTGCCATCGTTTTAGTATCCTTTAGGGTCAGCCTCATTCCGTGCGGTATTGCTTTCCTGTTGCCGGTAGGCGCTTTTATCCGGTATCTGATTTTGCTCATCATGTTCTGCGCTTGCCAGCTTGGGTGCAGCCTATTTTCCACCTATGCCATTTCTATCATACAGCAACGAACACCGGATCATTTGATGGGTAAGGTGATGTCCTATGTATTTACGCTCTCT
>CAJFOZ010000059.1 GCA_904397895.1 uncultured Clostridia bacterium | reverse complement strand
TTTAGGTACCGTGTTACTGATGTGGTTTTTATGCCGGGAAAAGGGCGATGGGGAACCAGGCACTGCCTGGGCGGGCGGTGCCCGCAGCCAAGACGCGATTTAAGATTGGGAAAATACGAAGGCCAAGGCATCCCGCGGACGGGGACGGGATAAGACGAGGCCCCCTGAATCTTTCGTTGCCTGGGCGGATGCTATCTGCTGTAGGACTGGGCAATCAAATAATACCCGTAATAACTGCTGGGGACGCGATGAAGTACATAAACGGCATTTTGTGTGCTGATGGGATTTTGCTCCATGTCATAAAGAGTGGTCTGCCCCTCGACGCGGATATAGTCATCACCCAGATCATAAGCCTTCTGGGCCTCGAATTGGTAATTATCCAGTCCTAGTCCAGACCAATAATAATAACCGTCTTTGTACTGAAATGCATTGCCCGACAAAGACTGAGGGCTTTGAATAGTGCGGCCAAAATACTGTTGAATCTCTTTCTCAAAGCGGGATTTCTCAATTTTCTGAGACTCCTGCACATCCCCCATATCCTTACACAGCACTACGCCGGCAGCTGCTAGCTGTTGATCGTTGACCGATCCATATTCAAAACTTTCGCCGCTGAGAGCTTGGGTGGTTAGATTGATAAAGCCGCTAAAATCCCGCAATAATTGATAGTCGTAGGGGATCTCAGTACCCTGCGTAGAAGTGGAGGGCTGCTCTTCTGACGGTTGGCTTTGAGACGGAGAGGAAGGTTTTGAGTTGGAAGAGGGCGAAGAGGGCTTGGATGAGGATTGAGCTGTTTGAGCAGAAGAGTTTTGGGCTTTGCTGCTTTCCATCCGAGAGGGCGCCTCACTGGATTGAGGAGAACTGGACTCCGGAAAAGAGGATGAAGCAAAACTGCTACTGCTGACAGAACTGCTTTCCACCTGGCTTTGGGAAGAAACCAGAGAAGAAGAGACGGGTTGTTCCTCTTTTTTGCAGCTTGACAGAACCGCTAAACATAAAGCAATAGCCATACACAAGGTGAAAGCTCGTTTAAACAATTGACGCATTAAAAAATACCTCCTTGTAGGGCGCAATAAAATAGTGGATTTAGGGATCAGAGATAAGAAGTTTACACTTTTTTGAGGAGGGAAAAAACAAACAAAAAGGTCAATTAGATATCTCGTCCTCTGTAGATTTTTCTCCTATTATAAAGGAATTAAGATGAGACATCAAGTTACGTTTGGTTACACTTTAGAGCAAACAACCGACAACCGGGGGTTTGTGTTGATTTTAGAGCGCAAAGCCTTTATAATTATGAGGACGAACCCTTTATGTCAAGTGTGAGATCAGGCGGCGTCCCCGCCCGAATGAAGGGTATTTCTTTGTTTATTTTGATCCCGAAAGGTGAATGCAGTATGGCTATTTTGACCCGCGCGCCCCGCGGCACCCAGGACGTTCTCCCCTCCCAGAGCTATCAACGCCGGTTTGTGGAGAACCTGCTGCTGGATACCGCCCGGCGCTTTGGATTTTCGGAAATCCGCACCCCTGTGTTTGAACATACGGAGCTGTTCCAACGTTCCGTAGGGGAAACCACCGACGTGGTTCAGAAGGAAATGTATACCTTTGAGGACAAGGGCGGCCGCTCCATCACCCTGCGTCCCGAGGGAACCGCCGGTACCGCCCGGGCCGTATTGGAGCACAGCCTCCACGCCGGCCTGTTGCCCCTCAAAGTGTGTTATATGGACTCCTGTTACCGGTATGAGAAACCACAGGCGGGACGCCTGCGGGAATTCAACCAGTTTGGCGTAGAGGTGTTTGGCGCCGCCGAGCCGTCGGCCGATGCGGAGATCATCGCCCTGGCCCGTTCGATCCTGACCATGTTGGGAGCCAAGAACCTTTCCCTATCGATTAACTCCATCGGCTGCCCCACCTGCCGTGCCGGCTATTATGATGCGTTGCGGGAGTACTTCCGCGCCCACGAGGATCAGTTGTGCGAGACCTGCCGGGGCCGGTTGGAACGCAATCCCATGCGCATTCTGGATTGCAAAAGCCCGGTGTGTTCGGCCATCGCCGCCAAAGCGCCGGTGGTCTTAGACTACATCTGCGACGATTGCCGGGAGCATTTTGAAGGGGTTAAAAGCTGCTTATACGCCGCCGACATCGCCTTTACTGTCAATCCCTACATTGTCCGGGGACTAGACTATTACACCCGTACGGTGTTTGAATTTGTGTCCTGCTCCATCGGCGCCCAGGGGACGGTGTGCGGCGGCGGCCGGTACGACGGCCTTGTCGAGGAACTGGGCGGTCCCCACCTTCCATCCTTGGGATTTGGCATGGGCATCGAGCGGCTGATGCTGGTGCTGGAAAAGAGCGGCGTGCAGCTGCCCCAGGCCGAACCGTGCGCTTTGTACATCGCCTCCATGGGGGATCAGGCGGCGAAAGAGGCCTTTGCGGCGGTCAACCGGGTCCGGAAAGAAGGGTTCTGGGCCGAGTGCGACCTGGCCGGCCGCAGCCTCAGAGCCCAGATGAAATATGCGGATAAATTGGGCGCGCAGCACACCTTGGTGCTGGGAGAGGATGAATTGACCTCCGGCCGCGCCAAACTCAAGAATATGGCCGACGGAACCTCCCAGGAAATCGACTGGCGGGAAGGGCTTTTGGACGCCCTGTACGGCGCCCAGTTGGACCAGGTGGTGCTGGCGGCAGGAGAGATGCAACAGGGAGGAGATCAATAATGGCAGAGACAATGCAAGGCCTTTCCCGCACCCTTTACTGTGGGGACGCGCGGGAAAGCCATATCGGGCAGACGGTGACCGTCTGCGGCTGGGTGCAGCGGCAGCGGGATTTGGGCGGTTTGATCTTTGTGGATCTGAGAGACCGCACCGGCATCGTGCAGCTGGCTTTTGACGACAACACCGACCGGCAAATCTTTGAGAAGGCGGCCACCCTGCGTTCGGAGTACGTGGTGGCGGCGGTGGGAGAAGTGCGGGCCCGTTCGGCCGTCAACAACGACATCCCCACCGGCAAAGTGGAGGTTGCCGTCACCCAGCTGCGCATTTTGTCCACGGCCGAGACCCCTCCCTTTGAGATCAGCGACGACTGCAACGCCCGGGAGGAACTGCGCCTTAAGTACCGCTATCTGGATTTGCGCCGTCCTGCTTTGCAGCGCAATTTGCGCTTAAAACATCAGGTCATGAAGGTCACCCGGGATTTCTTCGATTCCCAGGGATTTTTGGAACTGGAAACCCCTATGCTTATCCGCTCCACCCCCGAGGGGGCCCGGGACTTCCTGGTGCCCAGCCGCCTGCACAACGGGGAGTTTTACGCCCTGCCCCAGTCGCCTCAGATGTATAAGCAGCTGCTGATGGTGGCGGGATGCGACCGGTACATGCAGCTGGCCCGCTGCTTCCGGGACGAGGACCTGCGGGCCGACCGTCAGCCGGAATTCACCCAGATCGACTTGGAGATGTCCTTTGTCAATATGGAGGATATCTTAAAAATAGGGGAAGAATACGTGGCCACCCTTTTCAAAGAGGTGCTGGATGTGGAGATCCCCCTGCCTTTGCCCCGCATGACCTACGCCGAGGCCATGAACCGCTTCGGTTCCGATAAGCCGGATACCCGTTTCGGCATAGAAATCACCGACGTCAGCGACCTGGTAAAGGACTGCGGTTTCGGCGTCTTTTCCTCGGCTGTTCAAAACGGCGGCAGCGTCCGCGGCATCGTGGCCAAAGGCGCGGCCGGAACCCTTTCCCGCAAAGAGATGGATAAACTGACGGAATTTGTCCGCGGCATCGGCGCCAAGGGCATGGCCTGGGTGCGCTGGGTGGAGGACAAACCCGCCAGTTCCTTTGGCAAGTTCTTCTCGGAGGAGGAGATGAGCGCCCTGCTCTCCCGCTTGGGAGCCCAGAAGGGGGACGCCGTCCTTTTGGTCGCCGACAAAAACCGGGTGACCCTGCCGGTGTTGGGAGCCCTCCGTTTGGAGGTGGCCCGCAAGCTGGACATCATCCCGGACGGTTACAACTTCCTGTGGATCACCGAGTTCCCCTTCTTTGAATGGGACGACGAATCGGAAACCTGGGTGGCCATGCACCATCCCTTCACCGCCCCCATGGACGAGTGCATCCCGCTGTTGGACTCCGACCCCGGCGCGGTGCGGGCCAAGGCCTACGACCTGGTGCTCAACGGGGTGGAACTGTCCAGCGGCTCCATCCGTATCACAGACCCGGAGCTTCAGGATCGGATGTTCAACGCCCTGGGCCTCAGCGAGGAGGAGATCCAGCAGAAATTCGGCTTCCTGGTGGGGGCCTTCCGCTACGGCGCCCCGCCCCACGGCGGGTTGGGCATCGGGCTGGACCGGCTGGTCATGCTGATGGCCAAGGCCGATTCCATCCGGGAGGTCATCCCCTTCCCCAAGGTGCAGAACGCCCGGGAACTGATGACCGGATGCCCGTCGGCGGTGGATCAGCAGCAGCTGGATGAACTGGGACTTGCCGTCTGCCAAGAGAAAAAACAGGAGGAATAAAACGCCTTTTATTTCCCAGCAAAAATAGAGCCAAAAGGCCTTGTGTGATTAAGTGTCACACAAGGCCTTTTTTGGTGTGAAAGCAATAGAAAAAAGAAATAAATTTATAATATTTATAAAAACGCATTGCAAGAAAAAGGATAAAATAACTATTTTAATTCAATTTATTTTAAAAATAATAGATATATATGTTGATTTTGCGCAATAAAGTGTTTTATAATAAAACAAATGCTTAGGAAAGAAAAGAAATTTTTTGAAAAGAAAGGAGGATTGTTTGCTTTTCTAAAAAACCAAACCAGACAAAGAGAGGAAGAAGGTAGGATGAAAAAATCATTGTGGAAAAAGGCATTGAGCGTACTGCTCAGCGTATGCATCGTTTGGTCGATCCTGGTACCTTTGGGCGCAGTAGCTCAGGAGCAGGTGAGCATTTCGTCGATTTCCCCCACCCCCATGGTGCGCACCGACGGCATGCAGGAGGCCGACATCCGTCTGCAAAACGGCGGGGAGGCATTCTCCGCCTGGGTCAAAATCACAGTGCATGGTGAACCCGCCTATGTGATGGAGGATCCCATCACGGTGGGACAAGGCAACTCCACCGCCACCATCCTGGTCACCGACCTAAACGCCAAAATGCAGCCCGGCGAGGTCACCGACCTGACGGTGGAACTGTACAGCGACCCTTCGTGCGCCGGCCAGCCGCTGGCGAGCTACGAGACCGACCAGTGGGAACGGACCCGCCACTGGAAATTTTATCTTTCAGAAAAAATGCACACCGACATCGGCTACACCGATTACCAGGAAAACCTAAAGGAGCGGTTTTCCAGCCATCTGGATCTGGCCAAGCAGTATATCCAGAATTCTGAGGCCAATGAAAACGAAACGGTGAAATTCAAATACGCCATTGAATCGGCCTTTGTGCTGGGCGAGTCCTACATGCAAAAACGGAACGCCCAGGAGATTGAGGAGATCTTGGGCCTGATCGATGAAGGCAGTATGACGGTGGCGGCAGCCCAGTTCAACTACGTCACCGAAGCCTTTACCCCGGAGGAGGCCGCCCGCGCCACCTATTACACCAACCGCAAACTGGTGGATGAATTGGGCATTGAGCCCAGCACCACCCAGTATATGTTTGACAATCCGGCCGTCAGCAAGGGGTACGTGGACGTGGCGGCCCAGGCGGGCATCAAGTACCTGATGCACTCCATGAACCACGACCGCTCCCCCTATTACCAAAAGAAGCTGTACGACCTCTACTATATGGAGGGCATGGATCCCAACAACAAACTGCTCATCTTCAACGGCGAGTGGTACAGTGTGGACTACGGCTTTGGCGGCCAGCACGGCAATCCCGACAACGGCAGCGTCCAACGGGCTCAGCAGGAACTGTTGAGCCTCATCGATACCCTCACCAGCTACACCGGACGCCGCACCTATGCTTACGATAAATTCCCCCTGGCCTTGGTCCCCTATTCCGACAACAACGCCCCCATGGAGGGTCCCGCCCAGGTGGCCAGCGACCTAAACGAGGCGTGGCAGAGCCAAGGGTACGCCTACCCCACTGTGGTATCGGCCTTTGCCGACCAGTTCTTTGAGGAAGTGGAAGCCGAATACGGGGATCTGATCCCGGTGGAAACCGGCACCGAGGAAAACTGGTGGAACGACGGCTGGGGCACCACCGCCTATGAATCGGGCACCAATAAGGAGGCGGGGAATCTCCTGCCTATGGCGGAATCGGCGGCCTCCTTGGCGTCGGTGCTGACCGGGCAGGCCTATCCCACCGATTGGTTGCAGGAAGCCTACGAACGCAACATCATCTACGACGAACATACCTGGGGCAACGCCAGTTACGACGGCGGCTGGCAGTACCAAAATCAGTTTGAGTGGAAGCGCAGCAACGCCTTTGGCGCCAAGGCTTTGGGCGAAGAGGTGCTCGGCGATTCCTTGGACGCTTTGGCCTCCCAAGTGCAGACCCAAGGCAAGGCCGTTTACGTCTACAATCCCCTCAATTGGAGCCGGGACGACGTGGTGACGGTATCGGCCGACGGCCTGCCGGAGCATTTCCTGCTCAAGGACGGCGGCCAGTCCCTGCCCTATCGCGTGGAGGACGGCCAGGTCACCTTTGTGGTATCCGACGTGCCGGCCCTGGGCTATAAAACCATCCAAGTGGAAGAGGTGGAGGAATCCCCCACCTTTGACGATGGCGTGCAGGTAAACGGCAACACCATGGAAAATGAGTTTTACAAAGTGACCTTTGCCGCCGACGGCACCATCCAAAGCATCCTCGACAAGCAAAACGGCAACCGGGAGCTGGTGAATCAGGCGGATGAGGCCAAGTTCAACCAGTACCGCTATTACGACGACCACGGTGTCCCCATGTCCAACCAGCCGGGCGGCAACCTGGACGACAGCGACTGGACCATGTACACCCCCGCAGAGGGCGCTGCCACCTTGACGGTGGAGGCCGACGGCATCGGCGCCACCGGCAGTGTGGATACCTCCACCTTCCGGGCCAACAGCATCGTGCAGAAGGTGACCCTGTACAAGGGCATCCCCCGCATCGACATCGTAAACGAAGTGGTGAAGGAATCCTTGCCCTCCCTTCAGACCAAGGAAGAGGCGTTTTACACCTTCCCCTTTGCCGTGAGCGACGACTTTGAGATCCGCTACGACCTGCCAGTGGGCAACGTGGCCGAAGGATCCCCGGTGTACGGCACCTCCACCGATTGGTACAGTGTCGGCAAATGGGTCAATGTGGAGGACAAATCCGACGGATATAACATCGCCTTGGCTCTGCCAAACACCTCTCTGGTGCAGTTTGGCGAGCGCCGGACCCACAAGTGGTCCTTTGACTACAAGTCGGACAATCCCACCATCTACAGCTACATTATGAACAACATGTGGCAGACCAACTTCCAGGCCGATCAGCCGGGTTATGCCGACTTCCGCTACTCCCTCTCCACCAACCAAAGCGGCGTGGATCAAACCGCCCGGTTCGCCTGGGAGATCAGCACCCCCTTGCAGGCCACGGTCATCGAGCAGGCCCAGCCCGACGGAACCCTGCCGGCTCAAAAGACCTTGCTCGGCATCTCGGCCGACAATGTCCAGCTTTCCACCATGAAGGCGTCTGAAGCAAACGGCGACGGCATGATCCTGCGGTTCTACGAATTGCAGGGCAAGGAGAGCCAGGAAGTCACAGTCACCCTGCCGGTGACCGCCCAGTCGGTGGTGGAGACCGACGTCATTGAAAACGACAAGGGCGAAGCCATCGCCCAGGATTCCAATACCTTCACCTTTGACATCCCCGCCTATGGAATCAAGACCTTCCGGGTGCGGTTTGGCGAGGCCCCGTCGGCTGTGGAAGGAGTTCAGGCCATCACCGTCCCCAGCGCGGGCAACGTCAACCTTTCCACCGGGGCGTCGGTGACGGCATCCTCTGTGTACGACGGAAGCTATGCCGCCAACAACGCGGTCTCCGTTTCCGACGGCAGTGAATGGGCTTCCAAGGGGGAGATCAACCCCTGGATCCAGTTCGACTGGGATAGTCCTATCGAGATCGGGAAGCTGGTCATCGCCGATCGTCCTAATTCAGATGATGACATCGACCGCATGGAACTAACTTTCAGCGACGGCAGCAGCATGACCATCACCGACATCCCCGGCAGCGGCCAGGCAAAAGAAGTGGTGTTGGATACCCCCAAGACGGTCACCTGGATCAAAGCCCAATTGTACGGCGGATCCAGAGCCAAAAATACCGGGCTTTCCGGTTTGGAATGTTACGCTCCCGGCACTGGAAGCGTCAGCCTCAGCGGCACCAGCGTCACCTGGCAGCCGGTAGAAGGGGCTCTCTATTACGAGATCTTCCGCAGCAATTCCCCCGATTTTGAAGCGGGCAGCGGCAATGTATTGGGCGCCACCGCCTCCACCACCTGGTTCGACACCCAAGTGGTGGACGGCATGACCTATTACTACCGGGTGCGGGCCGCCTTTGCGGGAGCAAAAGGCGAGGCAAGCCAGGCGGTTTCCAACCTGTCCTCATCCTTTGAAGACACCCAAGCGCCGGACACCCCCATCCTGGATGCTGTCACCCGGGAGGATACCCGCATCGATCTGTGGTGGACGCCCTCCACAGACAATGTGGCGGTGGTCCGCTACGACATCTACCGGGACGGCCAGAAGATCGGCAGCACCAACGACGGTTACGTCTGCACCTACCGGGATTGGGACGTGCAACCCGGCACCCAGTACCAATACACCGTCCGGGCAGTGGACAGCAGCGGCAACCAATCGGCCCAAAGCAATGCCGTGGAGCGCGTCACCTACGATTGGTCCAAGGCTACTCTAGCTGGATTAGAGGTGTCCCAGGGCACTTTGTCCCCGGCCTTCGACAGCCTGAGCACCACCTATACCGCCAATGTGGGCCACAATTTTGAGCGGCTCAGCCCGGTGGTGGTCACCCCCACCGCCGCCGATCCGGATGCCATCGTCACGGTAAACGGCAAGATTGTGGAGAGCGGGCAGGATTCCCAGCCCATCGCCATTCAGGAAGAGGGCGATCAAATCGTGGTCAAAGTGGTGAGCGGCGACGCCTCCAAGGTGTATCTCATCACCTTCCGGTCGGGAGATCCCATCCTGACGGTGGCCAGCGGGACCCAGGGCAGCGCCTGGGAAAACAACCGGGTGGCCGACAATTTGATCAACAACTCCGGCATGTCCGGTACCAGTTCCCTCCAGGATACCCACGACAACAACGGTGGCGCCTACGATATGTGGCACACCACCGCCAATCCAGGGGAGAATGCCTGGGTGGAATTCGACTTAGGCCAGGTTACCGCCCTGGATGAAATGTGGATCTGGAACATGAATCAGCATAGCGGCGGCGCCGACGAAACCCTCCGCGGCCTGAAAAACGTCAAGATCCAGTACCGCCAGAGCCAGGAGGACGATTGGATCGACCTTCAGCCGGAGGAGGGCATGTCCTTCCCGGATAGTGTGGAAGGATACCCCTTCCAGTTTGCCAAAGCGAGCGGCGAGGAGCAAAGTCCCGCCACCAACCTAAACGATGGAAATCACACCCCCGTCCGTTTCCACGGCGTAGAGGCCCGGTACGTCCGCATCACCGCCCATCCGGACAGCGGCGTAGGCTCCTGGGGCGACATCTACTTCGGCCTCAGCGAGGTGCGGTTTACCAGAGCCATCGATTTGGAGGACAATGTCCCCGTGGAGAGCATTTCGGTCTCGTCCCGGGAGGGCGAGGACACCATCTCCCAGTCGGGGGGAACCCTCTCCATGCAGGCGGTCCTAACCCCCGAGGACGCCACCTATCAGAATGTCACCTGGTCGGTGGTGAATGAGGAAGGCGGGGAAACCGATCTTGCGGTCATTACAGAGGACGGCCTTTTGACCGCCCGCAAAAACGGAACGGTTCTGGTGCGGGCCGCCACAACCGATCCCCAATCGGATGTGTACGGCGAGATGACGGTTACCATTACCGGACAAAAAGAGGTTATCTCCGGCGTCACCGCCACAGCGGGATCCATGTACGAAGGGGAAAGTTCTAGACAAAAACCTGTCAATTTGGTCAACGATTCCGGCATGAGCGGTTCCGGGTCGGTGGTGGATACCCACGACAACCACGGCAGCGCCATGACCATGTGGCATACCGAGGCAAATCCCGGATCGGACGCCTGGGTGGAATTCGACCTGGGGGATGCCTATCCCATCGACGAAATGTGGATCTGGAATCTCAACCAATCCGGCAACACCGGCCGCGGCCTCAAGGATGTGAAGATCCAATACAAAGTAGATGAGGACGACCAGTGGACCGAACTGAGAGGGGAAGGATCCGATCCCGGTAGCGCTTATCCCTACCGTTTGGCCCAGGCCTCCGGCCAGCCGGGCCAGCCGGCCACCAATCTGGACGACGGCCAAAACTCCCCCATCCGGTTTGAAAACAAGGTGGCCCGCTACGTCCGCATCACCGCCGATCCTGTGCCGGGCCAAGGCACCTGGGGGGATGTGTACTACGGCCTCAGCGAAGTGCGTTTCACCTTGGGGCAGGGCGTGGATAAATCGGCCTTGACCCAGCTCATCGATCAAGCGGAAGATAAGGTGGAAAATCAGTACACCTCCGAAAGCTGGGAGCCTTTTGCCCAGGCTCTGGAGGAAGCCCAGCGCATTCAAAATCAGAATGATGCCACCCAGCAGCAGGTGGATCAGGCGGCAGAGAATCTGAAAAACGCCATGGATGCTTTGGAACCCCTTCCCCAGGACTACACGGTCACGGCCGACAAATCCTCTTACAGCGTCAATGAGACCATCACTCTGACGGTGACGTCGCCGCTGGATGTCGACCGCCTTGGGATATTCAATGAAAACGGCAAGGCCATCGGTCTGACAAAACTCCAGTCCCGGGTAGAGGGCCGGCAAAAGGTCTGGACGGTGCGTTTCTCCTTGGGAACCGCCGGCGATCGAACCCTGACGCTTCAGGCCTACCGGGCCGGCCAGTGGACCGAGACAGGCGCTTCCATCCA
>CAJFOZ010000058.1 GCA_904397895.1 uncultured Clostridia bacterium | reverse complement strand
TCTCTAAAATAATGCTACGGTACCGTGCCCTCCGTTTCCCTTTCTCTCCTACAGGGGCGGGCGGTACGGCTAGCGGGCTTTGCCCGCTCTTAACCCCATCTCTAAAATAATGCTACGGTACCGTGCCCTCCGTCTCCCTTTCTCTCCTACAGGGGCGGGCGGTACGGCTAGCGGGCTTTGCCCGCAAAAGGATGTGAAAAATGTGACTCCACCCAAACGCGTGGCCGCTATCCACGACTTATCCGGGTTTGGGAAATGCTCGCTGACTGAGATTCTCCCCATTCTGGCAGCGTCGGGCATCGAATGCAGCGCTTTGCCGACGGCTGTCCTATCCACACATACCGGCGGTTTTTCCGGTTTTACCTATCGGGATTTAACTCAAGATATGCCTGCCATTGCCCGGCATTGGAAAGAGATCGGCGTCCAATTTGACGCCATCTACACCGGTTTTTTGGGCTCTGAAGACCAAATTCAAATTGTGTCGGATATCATCGACCTTTTGAGTGGAGAGAACAGCCTCACATTGGTCGATCCCGTGATGGGGGATGAAGGCAACCTTTACCAAACCTACACGCCCTCTATGGCCCGGGGTATGGCTCGGCTGTGCGGCAAAGCCGATATCATCGTCCCCAATCTCACCGAGGCGGCTTTCCTTTTGGACGAGCCTTACCGGGAAGGGCCTTACGATCATGAGTACATACAGGGTATCGCTAAACGTCTTTGCACGTTGGGTCCCAAAAAGGTGGTTATCACCGGCGTATACTACCGAAAGGATGAATTGGGCGCCGCTACTTTAGACTCGGAAACCGACGAATTCTCTTTTTACAGCCAGAAAGCCGTCCCTGGTTTTTATCACGGTACCGGCGATATCTTTAGCAGTGTGCTTCTATGCGGGCTGTTAAACGACCTATCCCTGCCGGCGGCCGCCGCTTTGGCCGTGGACTTTACCCACGACTGCATCCAGCGCACCTTTGACGCCGGCCTGGATCAACGGTTTGGCGTCTTGTTTGAGCAGTCTATTCCCCGTCTCATCCAACGGTTCGGCCTTTTCCCCGCAGTGGATTCCCAGAATCGTTGAGGAGAATGGATTTTTTTATGTGGCAAAAAGAAAAGGATTCCCTGGGTAACAAGTTACCCAGGGAATCCTTTTTGTTTTATGGCTACGTTGATGCAAATTTTATTTTTCCACAGAATAATGTACGATTAAATCTTCCAATACCGCTTTAATTTTGGAGTAACAGCAGATGGACAATCATGATGTCCAAAAAAGTACAAATCAACATCCTATTTCCTCAACTAATTCTATAATTACCTATATTTGGGTAATTTTATTCCGTTTCTTTGTTATTATTGCATCAACTCGAAAATGGGTAATGATAGTAGAGAGGGAAAGGGTTATGGAATATTCCGAACTCTATGTGAGACGCATTCGCAGCCTATGCCACAAGCGCGGTATCTCAATCAATAAATTAGCCACTATGAGTGATGTGAAGCAATCTACCCTGGATAACATTATCCGAGGCGTTACCAGAAATCCTCGTGTCAAAACACTTCACAAAATCGCTATTGCATTCAATATGACCCTTTCGGAGTTTTTGGATTTTGATTCACTAAACAACTATTCTTTTGACGATGATTCGGATGAGACGTTTTGACACTCTTTCTGATAAAAAGAGGAGAGATCCCGCATGAATACAAAGGAAGCTGTGGCAGCCCTCATTCTTGAGCTTTGTGACCAACGGGATCTCGCTATTCATATGCTGGCCAATATCTCCGGTGTGTCCCCTTCTACGGTTTATAGTATTCTTGGAGAAAAGAGCCAAAACCCCGGTATTGTCTCCCTGAAGAAGATCTGCGACGGTTTGGACATCAGCCTTCGGGAGTTTTTCGACTGCGATTTATTTGACCGTTTGGAACAAGAAATAAAATAAAGAAAATTGAGAGCCTTGGGCGAAACGGTCGCCTAAGGCTCTTTGTTTGTGCCGCCTATCCAAAAAGTGTAGAAAAACTTGTCCATCTTTTTTGGACGCCTCTCCCGGTTTTTACATTATTTGTAATTTCCCGTTCTTATAATGGGAGATACAACTTGTCCAATCGAAAAGATCGGGCAAACAACAAATCAATAGGTGGTGGTGTTTCCATGAAAGAACGAGTTTTGCGCCGACCCCTGGCGAGAACGGCGCTGCCCCGCCAATGGGTACGGGTCATTGAGACGTGTTGTTTAACGGTGTTGGGATTTTTACTGTCCCAAGCCACAGTATTCGACAGTTTGGCCCCCTTCGGTATCGCTTTTGCCGCCTCGATCCCCAAAGGACGGGCGGGTATTTTTGTGGCTGCCGGCGTGGCCATGGGAACCATTGTCCCCAGCGGAGCAGCTCAACCCCTGCGTTACTTAGCGGCTTTAGCCACAGTACTGGCCATCCAGTGGATTTTCGCCCCCTTTAAAAAGATGGTGCGGCATCCGGCTTATGCCCCGATCTCGGCCTTTATAGCCATGGCGTCCACAGGTGCCGCTTTGCTGCCGGTATATGGAACTGGGGTAACCTCCCTGTTATCGGTAGGGGCGGAATCCCTTCTCTGCGGTGGATCGGCCTTTTTCTTCGCCGTCAGCTTGCGAATCCTATGGGAGGGAAGGCGGATTACCACCCTTTCCCGACAGGAATTGTGCAGCGTGGTGGTATCGGCGGCGGCTATTTTGGTGGCCTTGTCCCGCTTGGATATCGCCGGCATCTCGGTGGGACGTATCTTAGCGGTTTTGATGGTCCTTCTGGCCGCTTTTTATGGCCGTGAATCCTGTGGTTCCATTGCCGGCGTGGCCACGGGGCTTATTATGAGCCTCAGCAGTACCAATATGGCCCATTTGGGCGGAGCCTATGCCATCGGCGGCTTGATGGCCGGACTGTTTTCTCCTCTCAACCGTTTGGCCAGCGCTTTGGCTTTTATTGTGTCAAACGGCATTGTGGCCATCCGAGTAGGTGGGTCTGCGGCCGTGTACGCGGGATTGTTTGAGGTCATGATCGCATCAATTTTATTTATCTTGTTCCCTGCCGATTGGGGGGCAAGCCTCCGCAAGATATTGGATCCCAAAGTGACGGCCATCCCGGTCACGGAGGGACTTCGCAAATCGGTGGTCATGCGCCTGCAATTTGCCTCAAAATCATTGGGAGAAATTTCTCAATCGGTGGATGCTGCATCCAAAAAACTGCGTAAGATGACCACTCCCAACCTGGATACCACCTTTTCCCAGGCCACCGATCGAGTATGCCGCAACTGCGGTCTGAGCATGTTCTGTTGGGGGCCGGCCTGTTACGATACCCAGAATGCTGTCAACGATTTTACCTCCATCCTCCGCAAAAACGGCCATGTGGAACGCTCTGATATCCCGTCCTATTTTTCCAAACGCTGCTGCCATGTGGATGAGTTCTTGCGGGAGATCAACGCCAGTTATCGTGATTACGCCGTCCGAGAGGCAGCCGAACGCCGGGTCGCCGAGGTCCGTGGGGCGGTGGTGGATCAGTTCGAAGGCATGGCCGACATGATTGGGGAACTAGCTGATCAGCTGGATGAGGCGCAATCCTTCGATCAACCCTGTGCCAATCGGGTGGCGGAGGTGCTCAGTCAATTTGACCTGCCGCCAGCCGATGTCAGCTGCCTTTTGGACCGGTTTGACCGCATGACGGTCACCGCCGTTGTGACAGGGTACGACCAGCAACCTTTGTCCCTACGCAAGCTGACCCAGGCAGTGGGGGATGCCTGTGACCGTGTTTTTGAGATGCCGGGTGTGGCGTCCATCCGGGATCAGACCCGCCTTACCTTCTGCCAACAGGCTGTGTATCGTTTGTCCATCGGATGCGCCCAACGATCCTATCAGGACGGGCCTCTGTGCGGCGATTCCTGCGAAAGCTTCTTTGACGGCCAAGGACGTGCCATCCTTATGATCAGCGACGGCATGGGCTCAGGTGGACGTGCAGCGGTAGAAGGCGCTATGGCCACTTCCCTTTTGAGTCAGCTCATCAAGGCGGGCTTTGGTTTTGACAATTCCTTGGGCGTCGTCAATTCAGCTTTGATGTGCAAATCCCGTGACGAGGCGTTGTCCACTTTGGATGTGGCCTGTTTTGATCTCTACACCGGTCATCTCCAGCTGATGAAGGCCGGGGCGCCTTTGACCCTTATTCGTAAAAATGGCAAAGTGATCTCTTGTGATACAGCTTCTCTTCCGGTTGGAATCCTGCGGGATATCTCCTTTGAGCATTCCGAGATCCGGCTCAAAGAAGGGGATATTTTCCTGATGGTATCCGATGGCGCCATTTGCAGCGGCACCGACTGGATGGAAGCGGAGTTGACTGCCGCTGGACAGTTTACAGCCCAACAATTGGCTGAGAGAATTGTGGAGCAAGCTAGACTTCGTCGCTTAGACGGCAAGGATGATGATATCACTGCTTTAGTAGGTATCGTAAAAAAAGGCGTCTAGCGGGCAGGGCCCGCTCCCATGTCGCGCATTGAAGTTAATGCAGCACGCAAATGGTACAGTCCCGCAGAGGGGGATGAGTGGTAACAAGATCCAACCCTCGATTCCCTAGGTACCGTGCCACTCGAGTTACTGTCTCTGCCCCAGCAGAAGGGCGGCGTGGCTCCAGGCCCTGCCTGGCCCATGTCGCCCATTAAGGCTTGAGCAACACGCAAATGGTACAGTCCCGCGGAGGGGGGATGGGTGGTAACAAGATCCCTTGTTCCGCAGGTACCGTGTCAAACAGAGATAAGCTCTCGCCAATCCCTGGGGCGGCGTGGCTCCAGGCCCTGCCTGGCGGGCAATGCCCGCTCCCACGTCGCCCATTGTGGCCTAAGCATCACGCAAATGGTACATCCCGCAGAGGGGGATAGGTGAACTCCCAAGATACCGTGTTACTAGGGATACTATTTATCCCCGGATAACAATAAAAAACACCCGGCAACAGAATTTTTTGTTACCGGGTGTTTCTTTGGAAATCCGCTGATATTCTTACATAAGAAAAGGCTGGACCAATGGTCCAGCCTTTTCTGGCTTGAGGGGTGCTTTGAGGAGGGTAGAACATGTACCCGTCTGACCGGTGCGGCTCCGTTCATTTCTGTGGGTACAAGTGTAGTATATCGTTTGACATTGTCGGCATTGTTAATATGTTATGAATATTCTTTTAATTTTCTAAGCCTTTCCTACCACAGGTGAGTAGATATCACAAAAAATAAATCATAAAATAAAAAGATTCAAAAACATTTGTTTGATTTTATGGCTAGAGTATGCTATAATGTCTACAAAGTTAGGAAATGTTCTCGATACACAGAGGAGGAACCTACTATGAAATCCCTTAGCCAACCCCAGGCGATAGTATATGACTTTATTCGCCAACGTATCCAAGAGGACGGCATCCCCCCATCTGTGCGGGAAATCTGTGAGCGCACTGGTATTAAATCTACTTCTACCGTCCATTACCATCTCAATGCCTTGGAAGCTGCCGGTTATATTACCAGGGATCACGGCCGTAATCGTTCCATTAAGTTGACCCAAGAAACCTCTCGGTTTGTGCCGTTGTTAGGCCGGGTTACCGCCGGCCAGCCCATTATGGCAGTAGAAGAAATTGAAGATTACATCCCTTTTCCTGGATCCCATAAAAAGGGCAGCGATCTTTTTGCCCTGCGGGTACAGGGGGAAAGTATGATTGAAGCTGGAATTTTGGACGGCGACATTGTTGTTGTGGAAAAGGTGCCTTCGGCCCAAAACGGCGACATTGTCGTGGCCTTAGTGGAGGGGGAAAACGCTACCGTCAAACGATTCTATAAAGAGGACGGCCATTTCCGTCTCCAACCAGAAAATTCTACTATGGAGCCTATTATTGTGGATCAAGTTGATATCTTAGGTCAAGTGATTGCTTGTTTGCGGTTTTATAACAAATAATTTTGCGGCCAACCAAATCTGACATAAAATCGGAAGAATGACATCATGCGGATGAGGGCTGGGTTATGTTATAACCCAGCCCTCATTTTTTAACTACTATACCCTAAAAGAAAAAATCTCGCTGCATTCCGCGTTTAAAGGCCAGGGCGACATGGAAGCGGGCACTACCCGCCAAGCTCTGCCTGGTTATTTGAATTTGACGGCTGTTCCATAAGCCATAACTTCCGCAGCCCCTGTAGTAATGGTACTGGATGCAAAGCGTACATCCACAATGGCGTCAGCACCCATTTGTTGTGCATTCTCTATCATACGCTGAATGGCGATTTCTCTTGATTTATTGAGCATGTCGGTATATCCTTTCAGCTCACCACCTACTAGATTCTTAAACCCAGCGGCGATATCACTACCAATATTTTTTGAAAAAACAGTAGCTCCTCTTACCATCCCCAAAGTAGCCAATTCACGGTCGCTGATATAACTGGTTGTTACCAATATCATCACAATTTCCTCCTTTTTTCTCTATAAGCTTTGCCTTTCGGAATCCGTCTTATTTTCCGGTTTATGTCAATTATAATTCGGCTCTTTTATAAATTCAATCCATACCTCCATTTTTTCAGTAGTTTACTTTTTAAAATCCCAGGGGTACAATAAAGTCTATGCAGGGCATTCTATAAATAGAAGGATGTGTATCTTTTATGATGGATCTTACAGAAAAAACGGTTTCTCAAGAATATCCTTACAAAGGACGAATTATTAATATGCGGGTAGACCAGATCCTGCTCCCCAATGGTCAGCCTGCTTCCCGGGAAGTCGTAGAGCATCCAGGCGGCGTTTGCATTGCCGCCCTTACGGAAGACAATGAAGTTTTATTTGTGCGTCAATTCCGTTACCCGTATCACCAAGTGATCCTAGAGGTTCCGGCCGGCAAACGTTCGCCGGGTGAAGATCCTTTGGAATGTGGCAAACGGGAACTCAGGGAGGAAACCGGCGCTTCTGCCGAGGAGTACATCTCTTTAGGTACCCTATACCCCTCTCCCGGCTATTGCGAAGAGGTCATTTACCTCTATGCCTGCCGTATCACCAGCAGTGGTGAGTCTTGTCCGGACGAGGATGAGTTTTTGGAAGTGGAACGTATCCCATTGGACAAGGCAGTAGAAATGGTGCTTTCCAACCAGATTAGCGATGCCAAAACGCAGGTATGTATTTTGAAATTGGCTCTTCTTCTGGAGCGGGGAAAAGTTTAAACAATTCCACAGAGTTTTCCACAATGGATGTCTAGCTCGTGGAAAAATTAAACATTCATTGTGTGTTTCAGGCTTTTTTTCGATTCATACCCCTTTCTATAGTGCCAAATACTCAGGATATGCCTAAATGTTTCCCAATCAGTTTTCCACATTTTCCACAGAGTTTTCAAAGGCCCGTTTAAAACTAAGAGGAAAACTCTGTGTTACCCCCGTATTTCCTTTTTGCATTGCGGGTTTATGGAAAGCGCCTCTCTCAGATAATTGTTGCACACGCAAAAATCCCCAGTTCTGGAACTATCAGAACCGGGGATTTTTCTTATTGCCATCCCATCAATCCGCAGATGGCGCGTGCTACTCCGTCTTCCTCGTTGGACTTGGCCACATGATTGGCCATTTCCCGTACTTGCCTAGGAGCATTCGCCATCGCAAATCCCATGCCGGTGGCCGCCAGCATATCGATATCGTTGAAATGATCTCCAAAGGATACCGACTGTTCTATAGGTATCCCTTTAAGACGGCACAATTCTTTTACAGCTTCTGATTTAGAGGCCGATTCATCCATGATTTCCAAATAGGTCGACTTGGACCGATAAATCCGAAGCCCTTCAAATCTTTGCTTTAACTCTTGTTCCAATGTTTCAATGCGCTGCGGTTGGCCCATTAACAGAAGTTTATGTACTACCGACGTGCCATCCAATAGATCTTTCATATTTCCTTCTATTGGCGTCACCTTGGTGATGGTTATCTCTTGCTGGATCCATGGATCCGATTGGTCATCCACATACCATTGATCGCCGCTGTAAACGCTACAACAGGTTCCCTTATGATCTACGTAGCCCTTGATCTCCAAGGCCTTAGCAGGGCAAAATCCACGGCTTAAAAGGGTATCACCCTTTTCATCCAGAATAAGGCCGCCACTATAGGCTACGATAGGCTGGGTAATCCCTAACTGCCGTTGGACGGTATAGACCCCCCGAGGCATACGGGCCGATACCAATACAAACGGTCGCCCTTCCTGACACAGACGTTGGATGGTCTCCACCGTCCTAGGAGTTGGCTGGTGATGTTTGTTGAGAATGGTACCATCGATATCGCTAAATACAATTTTGATATCCATATCGATTTCTCCTTCCCAGGCAGTGCCTGGGGGATAAAGAGCGGACTTTGTTTTCATCCATCCCCCTCCGCGGGGCACTATGATTTTCGTGTTGCTCGAACCTTAATGCGCGACGTGGATGCGGGCACTGCCCGCCAGGGCCTGGTGCCACTTCGCCCCGGGCATTGGCGGGCGCTTATCCCTATTTGACACGGTAACTGGGGGATGGAGGGCGGGGCTTGTTATCACCTATCCCCCTCTGCGGGACTCTATCATTTTCGTTTCACTCTAGCCCTAATGCGCGACATGGATACGGACACTGCCCGCCAGGCAGGGCCTGGTGCCACTTCGCCCCGGGCATTGGCGGGCGCTTATCCCTATTTGACACGGTAACTGGGGGATGGAGGGGATTGGACAACGCTCCAATCCGCGTCATTACTCGTTCTCCTCTACGGGATCTATCTCTTCCTCCTGGTTATCAGCATCCTCCTGGGGCTCGTCCTCTACCGACTGGGTTTCCTCATCATCTTCATGGGGAGTACGTGCCAAGGTAACCAGGCGATCACCGCTATCCGGATCAATCCGCATCACACGGACGCCCTTGGCCGGCCGGGCATAGATGCTGATATCGCTGACCGCTACACGGATAATAATACCGTTGGAGGCGATCATCATGACGTCGTCGTCCTCATCCACTACCTTGATGCCGGCTACTTTGCCATAGAGCGAAGTGCGGTAATTGATAATCCCTTTGCCGCCTCGGGTTTGCAGACGGTAATCTGAAATCTGGCTGCGGCGGCCGTAACCGGTTTCCGTGACGGTCAACAAAGTACCTCCCTCACGGGTGCGGGCCATGCCCACCACCTCGTCGCCTTCCGCCAGATGGATGGCCTTGACGCCTCGTGCCGCACGTCCCATGGGGCGGACGTCATTTTCATCAAATCGGATGGCCATACCACCCTTGGTAGCTACGATCAAGCGGTTCTCACCACTGGTCAGACGTACCCAGGCCAGTTCGTCCCCTTCGTTGAGCTCTAAGGCGATGACGCCGTTTTTGCGGACATTCCCAAATAAGCTGAGATCACACCGCTTGATAATGCCCTGACGGGTGACCATGACAATATAACCTTTGTCGTCCCCAGCCACTCGGATCATGGCATTGACCCGTTCCCCCTGGGACAACGGCAGGAGATTGGCCATATTAAGGCCTTTAGAAGTGCGGGAACCCTCCGGTACCTCATACCCCTTTAAGCGATAGACTCGCCCAATATTGGTAAAGAACATGACGGTATCGTGGGTGGAGCAGACAAACATCTCATCCACATAGTCCTCTTCCCGCTGTGTCATGCCTGAGATCCCACGGCCCCCACGGCGTTGGGTCTTGTAGGTATCCACCGGCAGGCGCTTGATGTATCCAAACCGGGTGAGGGTGAGGACGCATTCCTCTTCTTCGATCAGATCCTCGATGTCCACTTCACCGCTGACGGCCGTAATCTGGGTGCGGCGTGGATCGTTATATTTATCCCTGAGGGCGCACACTTCATCCCGCACAATGGCCAGACGGCGTGATTCATTGGCCAGGATATCCTGAAAATCAGCGATTTTTTTCTCCAATTCCTCCAGTTCGTCCTCCAGCTTTTTGCGCTCCAGGCCGGTAAGACGTCCTAACGTCATCTGAACGATAGCAGTGGCTTGCACTTCATCAAATTCAAAACGGTCCATTAGGTTCTGTTTGCCCTCGGCGATGCTCTTGGAGGATTTTAATATGCTGACCACTTCATCAATGAAATCCAAAGCTTTGCACAAGGCCTCCAAGATGTGGGCCCGTTCCTGGGCTTTGTGAAGGTCAAATCGGGTGCGGCGGGTGATGACCTCAAGCTGGAACTTGATGTAATGCTCCAAAAGTTCCTTGAGGGTAAGGATCTTAGGCTGGCCGTTGACCAGGGCCAGATTGATGACGCCAAAGGTCACCTGCATCTGGGTATAAGAGAACAGCTGGTTCAGCACCACCTGGGGATTTGCCTCACGTTTGAGGTCCATGACGATGCGCATGCCTTCCCGGTCGGAATGGTCGTCCACATTCTGGAGGCCGTCGATGCGCTTTTCCTTGATGAGTTCAGCGATGGACTGCACCAGCCTTGCTTTATTGACCTGATAGGGCAGCTCCGTCACCACGATTTGGAACCGGCCGTTGTGGGATTCCACAATGTCGGCCTTGGCGCGCACCAGGATACGGCCACGTCCGGTTCCATAGGCCGCACGGATACCCGATCGTCCCATTATGATGCCGCCGGTAGGGAAGTCGGGGCCTTGGATGCATTCCATGATCTCGTTGAGGCCGGCGTCTGGATTCTCGATCAAGAGGCAGATGGCATCCACCACCTCGCCCAGATTGTGGGGAGGCATATTGGTGGCCATGCCGACGGCGATACCGGTGGACCCGTTGACAAGCAGGTTGGGGAACCGGGATGGTAACACGGTTGGCTCTTTGAGGCGGTCATCGTAGTTGGGGATAAAATCCACCGTATCCTTCTCGATGTCGGTCAGCATCTCGGTGGAAATTTTGCTCATCCTGGCCTCGGTATAACGGTAGGCGGCGGGGGGATCTCCGTCCACAGAGCCGAAGTTGCCGTGGCCGTCCACCATGATATACCGCATGGAAAAGTCCTGGGCCAGGCGCACTAAGGCATCGTATACCGACGCGTCGCCATGGGGATGATACCGGCCCAGCACGGCGCCGACGGTGTCGGCACATTTGCGGTAGGGGCGGTCGGGCCAAAGTGAATTTTCATGCATGGTGTAGAGGATGCGCCGATGGACCGGCTTAAGTCCGTCCCGCACGTCGGGCAAGGCCCGGCCTACGATGACCGACATGGAGTAGTCCAAATAGGACTTTCGCATCTCCTTCTCGATATCCACTTGGATAATCTTGTTCATCTCGTTAACACCTCGTATCGTATTGCCATCGCCCTGTCGCACGTCCCTTGCCGTCCGACAGGAAGGAGGAAAACTCTATTTTGAAAAACACAGTCCCTTTTTTCAAATATGACAGGGAAGGGAATCTATGTATGGTTCTCTTGTTTTCAATTTTTCTATGGCTTCGCCTATGCAAACCGGACATACCGGTCATTGCACTGGATGGTAAAGGTTTTGCGGAGCCATTCCATTTGCCCTTCATCCAGTGCCCGTTTGGGAATCATCCACTGGTACTGGTCGCCGGCGGACAACAAAAACAGCTTATCGTCTTCCAACACAAAAGGCAGGCTTTCCAAAGGAAAGGCCATATCCAGGCCATCCGACTGCACCGCCACACGGTTTCCATATATTGAGATCATCACGCTGTTTTTTTGAAGCTCGCTTTTTTCAAACACCGCTTTGGCCCTGTTGCGCCTGAGCATAGGGATTATCATATCGGTCCATACTAAACACACAATACCGACGATCATCATTACATTAAAAAGGATGATTCCAGACGTGGACCGGGAGGTAAACAACAGCAGCCCCAGCCCCGCTAGAAACAAAACACAGCCTGTGATCCGAAGGAGCATCCCTAGTTTGGGATGGGAGGCATATCGGCTGCTCAACATCACTTTTTGGACATATTCCTCCTGCTCCGGCAAATAGCTCACCGAGACACAGGTCTCCTCTTCCTTTGGAAAGTCATGTACCGATTCCGTCATCCCATCTACGCCCCTTTGTCAAAAGATCTGCCGAAATCCTTCCTTCCTGGGAAGGACGTCATTCTGTGGTACCGCTTGCCCATCTCCCTTTGCATTCGGCTATGGAGTTCTTCTGCAAAGTCGCCTAGATCATCCTTTGGGATCATATAGCTAAGGCCGCTCCGATCAGGTATAAAAATAAACAATTCGTCGTTTTCCAAACATTGGATCATCTTGGAGTAATACCCGGTAATATTCACGCCCACGCCGCTCAACTCAAAACGATCCTTATAAAAATGCACAAAGCGGATCTGCTTGATTACCAAATTAGTGGCGTAATCCTGCCTAGCCCTTGCTGAAAAACGGGCGGGCAACTGGCTGAGGAACATGGATACTAGGAAACTACCCAGAAAAACCAATGCGCAGAAAAGGCAATAGTCCACTGTTGATACTGCGCCAATCCCGATATAAAGTTCAAGAAACCATTTGATAGAGAAAAATAGCACTATGGCATCCAACACCATCACAAAAGGCGTGTGCCGCAGGATCCCAATTCGCCGCTGTACATCTAAAGTCCCATTGATATATTGGCGCTGGGTAATGTGAACCTTCTTTTCTTCCATGGGCGTTTTGTCTTTGGGTTCCATAGGCTAAAAATCCCCCTCAAAAAAATTCCGCCCATCTGGCCTTTAAAACGAATCCCGTCCCCTGGCCAGACGTTTGACAATTTCCTCTTTGCTCTCTTCTGGAAAGGCCCGTTCCGGCAGAATCAAGAGATTGCGGTCATCCATCCAGAAAAGATATAGATTTTTATCGTGTTCAATGCGGGTGGCGCGTTCCAGGGAAACCATCCCCATGTTGTCTCCATCCACCTTGCCGGCTTCAATCCGGTCGGGGTAAATGCGCACCTGAATCGGCTGGCCGTCAAAAGCCTGCTTTGCCTGGCTGCGCATCCCCAATGCAGGCACTAGCCAAATCGCCAGGATAATAAGTACACACAAGGTGATCAAAAAGGCCCCCATGCCCATATAATTGGGGTCAATGGTGATGTTGTAGATGGTGATGGCCATCACCACTGCCATGAGGGCGGTGCGCACCCACTGGCCAACGCCCACCGATTTAAACACGCGGGCGATGCGCAAAGCATCCATGATCTCTTGTTGTTGCAGGGTATAGATCAGATAAATGCAATTTTCTTGATCCTCCTGGGAATGGGGGACATGTGTTGTGGGATCCAACTCTGTTTCGGGCTGGATATCATCCAGCGCTTCAAACAGTTCCTTCTTTTGCAGCTCGTAATCCTGATCCTGGGAATGCTCTTTTTCCATATTCGATCCCCTTTCTGGGCGCGATCTCCTTTGGACAATCCACCCTTTGCGTTTTTATGCCGACCTACGGCTGTGATCTCTTCTCATTTTTTTGGACACCGTATCTTTTTACGATGTGACTTTAGGCCTTGCCGTTAGATATCCAAGTTCTGAACATATCGCGCGTTTTGCTCGATGAATTCCCGGCGGGGCTCCACTTTGTCCCCCATGAGGATGGTGAAAATCTCATTGGCCGCCACAGCGTCCTCCATCTCCACCTGCAAAATAATGCGGTTTTCCGGATTCATAGTGGTTTCCCACAGCTGTTCCGAATCCATCTCACCGAGGCCTTTGTACCGCTGGACGTCGGCATTGCCGCCTAGTTCCGCGATGTATCGATCCCGCTCCTCATCCGTGTAGGCATACCGCACCTGCTTGCCTTTTTTTACCTGGAACAAGGGCGGTTGCGCGATGAAGATATGGCCCTCTTCGATAAGGGGGCGCATGAAACGGAAAAAGAACGTGAGCAGCAACGTGCGGATATGGGAACCGTCCACATCGGCATCGGCCATGATGATGACCTTGCCGTAGCGCAGCTTCTCAATGTCAAACTCCTCGCCGATACCGCAGCCTAAAGCCATGACCACCGGCATCAGCTTTTCGTTATTGTATACCTTATCAAGCCTTGCCTTCTCCACATTGAGCATCTTGCCCCATAAGGGAAGGATGGCTTGGAACCGCCGGTCACGGCCCGATTTGGCCGAACCGCCGGCCGAGTCGCCCTCTACGATGTAAATCTCTGTATTTTCTGCATCCCGGTCCTGGCAGTCGGCCAGTTTGCCGGGCAGTCCTCCAGAAGATAGGGCCGTCTTACGGCGGGCCAGCTCTCTGGCCCTCCTGGCCGCTTCACGTGCTACCGACGCCGCCACCGCTTTTTCAAAAATCATGCCGGCTACATTGGGATTTTCCTCAAAGTAGGTCATGAGTTTATCGTAGACCATGCGGCTAACCATAGTCTGAACCTCGGTATTGCCCAGCTTCGCTTTTGTCTGGCCTTCAAACTGGGCTTCCTTGAGCTTGACACTGATAATAGCGGTGATTCCCTCACGGACGTCCTCGGCCGAAAGCTTTTCCTCTTCCTTGAGAAGTTTAAACCGATGGCCATAATCATTAAAGACACGGGTCAAAGCCGATTTAAAACCGGTTTCATGAGTGCCGCCGTCGGTAGTATGGACATCATTGGCAAAAGAGAGAATGGTTTCCTCAAAGCTATCGCTGTACCGGAGGGCCACTTCGGCAGTGGAATCCTCATCCTCACAGGTGATGTAGATGACGTCGGGATGTACAGGAGTCACTTTGGTACGCTCCTGGATGTACTCCACAAAACTGCGGATGCCTCCCTCGTAACACATGGAATCGGTGAGAATGTTTTCCTCATCCCGCTTGTCCACCAGTTTGATGTGTAATCCAGCGTTTAAGAAGGCCTGCTCCCGCAAACGCCGCTGCAATACCTCAAAGCGATAGACGGTAGTATCGGTAAAAATAGAAGCGTCCGGTTTAAAGGTAACCATCGTACCGGTTTCAGTGGTATCCCCCACAATGTGGAGGTCATCCACCGCCGGGCCGCGTTCAAACCGCTGGTGATAGATATGCTGGCCATCTTTGACCTCTACCTCCAGCCAATCCGACAGGGCGTTAACCACCGATGCACCTACGCCGTGGAGGCCGCTGGATACTTTATATCCGCCGCCGCCAAATTTTCCCCCGGCGTGCAGTACGGTGAATACCACCGTCACAGCCGGGATACCCATCTTAGGCTGGATTCCAACCGGGATACCACGTCCGTCGTCGGTGACGCGGATGATATCCCCGGGCAGGATTTCCACCAAGATGTTTTTACAAAATCCGGCCAAGGCTTCGTCGATGGCGTTGTCTACCACCTCATACACAAGGTGATGTAGCCCGCGCTCGCCAGTGGAACCGATGTACATACCAGGACGTTTTCGGACAGCTTCTAAGCCCTCCAACACCTGTATTTGATTGCCGTCATATTTTTCCTCTTCGGGTCTATTTTGAATATCCAATGGCAAACCCTCCATTGCATTTGATTTTTCCAGGCAGGGCCTAGAACCACGCCGCCCTTTCGCTGAGATGGGGGCGGATCTTTTAGCGGCACGGTTCCTGGGGAATAAAAACCATGTTTCCACCCATCCCCTTCGCGGGACCCTACCGTTTCCGTTTTACTTAGGCCTTAATGCGCGTCTTGGATACGGGCACTGCCTGCCAGGCAGGGCCTGGTGCCATGCCGCCCTTTCGCTGAGATGGGGGCGGATCCTTTAGCGGCACGGTTCCTAGGGAGTAAGAACCATATTTCCATCTATCCCCCTTCGCGGGACCCTACCGTTTTCATTTTACTTAGGCCTTAATGCGCGTCTTGGGAGCGGGACTTTTTTATTTTGGTTTCCCTCTGCACTCCGTGCGCGTCTCGGATTCAGACATTGCCTGCCTCATCTCGATTGAAGGTACTGCCTTCCGCTCTGCCCGTTTTAGTAGGGTAGAAGAAGAAATCTGGGAGATATATACAATCTGCCGTCCTGTTTGGGGAGGGACACATACCACAAAGGATTTGGGCAATTCGGTAGATATCGTAACAGCTCGGCCTTCCTGTTCGGCTTTGGTCAGATACCGCCGGGTCTCCTTGGAGACGGTGGAAGTATCCAAGTCAAAGATGCCTACTATATCTCTGGTTCTCACCACAATATCCTGCCCCAGATGGAGATACATAAATTATTCCTCCTTGCAAAGTCCCGGGCGGATGATCCCTCCAGATACTTCAAACACATCCCCTTGGGTCAATCGTATCACCGGCGACGGATCACAACAGGTGACGAACACCTGCCCTGTCCCTGCATAGTTCAAAATCGTATCCTGTCGTTTGGGATCCAATTCGCTCATCACATCGTCCAACAACAGCACCGGTTGTTCTCCTGTAATACCTTTTAGTACGTCGGCTTCGGCCATCTTCAGGGCCAGAACCACCGACCGCTGCTGGCCTTGGGATCCATAGGTTTTTACTGGTTTTTCATCCAAAAGAAGTTGTAAGTCATCCCGGTGGGGGCCTACCGTGGTATACCCGGCTTTTAAGTCGTCCTTCCGGCTCTGTTTCAAAGCCTCTAAGATGGCGCTGTCCCATCGATCCCCCTTGACCTTGGATTTATAGGATACGCAAAGTCGTTCTTGACCCCCTGCCATTTTCCCGTAGAGGGAGTCTGCTTTGGGAGCCAGCCTCTCCAAATATCGAAGCCGGATGGAACAAATCTGGCCGCCGTAACTGCTTAAGAAGTGCTCCCAAATATCCAATGTATCCAATAGCTGGGAATGAAAGGCCGCATCCTTTAACAGCATATTGCGCTGGTGGAGGCAACGGTGGTATTCCCCCAGCAAAGAGGCGTATTTGGGCCATACCTGACAAATGGCCTGGTCCAAAAAACGCCGGCGTCCCTCCGGCCCTTCTTTGACTAAGGACAGATGCCCCGGTGCAAATACAACGGCACAAAATTGCCCGTTCAAAGCCGAGGCAGGGGAAGGTCCAACTCCATTTATTTTAACCTGCTTGCCATCTCCAATTTGAAGCTCCGCCTCTTGGTCCCGGCCTTGGGCCTGAAATCGGAGATGGAGGGAGGCCTTTTTTTTCTCAAATCGGATGAGTTCCGAATCCTTGGCCCCGCGGAAACTCCTGGAACCGGTAAACATCCACAAGGCCTCCAACAGATTGGTTTTGCCTTGGGCGTTGTCCCCGTATAAGATATTGACGCCGGGGCCAAAGGAAAGGGAAAAATCCGTGAGATTCCGGAACCCTTTTACTTCCAAATGGGTGACCGTCATAGGGAAGTGACCTCGATGCTCATTTCATCGGTACTGGCTTTGTCTCCAGGACGCATCTTTTTGCCCCGCATGGTGCATACTTCCCCATTGACCTGCACCATCCCCGACTGGATCATCAGTTTGGCTTGTCCACCGGTGGAGGCGGCGCCTGCCAATTTTAACAAATTATCCAGCTTAATAAAGGGGGTATCAATTCTTACCTTCTCATATCTCATTTTTCAGCCTCACTGGCAATACAAGGAACAAAAAATGTTCCCCTTCCACCGGCAGGACCTTCATAGGTGCTACCGGTCCGCTTAGAACCACCCGTACTTCGTCGCTTTCCGAGGCCCGCAAAGCGTCCAATAAATATTTATGGTTAAAACCGATCTCCACCCGATCGCCTTCCATAGCGGCTTCTACCTGATCCCTTACCTTACCGGCGGTGGTGGCACAGCTGATACGGATCTCATCCTCTTCAAAAATACAGCGGACCGGGCTTTTTAACCGGTCGGAAATCAGCAGGGAGGCGCGTTCGATACTGTCGATCAAAGCCCTGGTTTTCACCCGCACCTGAGTACCCCCCCCCTGGGGAACCGATTTTTTATAGTCTAAAAATTCACCGTCCAATAGCCTTGAAACCACCGAATACCGGTTGATGGAGAAGAAAATATGGCGGCTACCCACTGTAATGGTAACAGGCTGGTCGTCGTCCCCCAAAAGGCGCAGCACTTCACTGAGGGTTTTGCCCGGCGCCACAAAGCGGAAACTGCTGTCCACCGTCACAGGTTCCTCCCGTATTGCCAGGCGATAGCCGTCCAAAGCCACCAGACGGATTAAATTTTGTTCTAATTCAAACAGTACCCCCGTATATATGGGTTTATTATCGGTTTGAGCCACGGCGAATAAGGTTTGCCGCAGCATACCTGCCAATAGATTTTGAGGCAAGGTCACTTCGGTGCCGTCTTTTAGGGAAGGCAATTCGGCGAATTCTGCCGCAGGAGTTCCCATAATGGAGAATTCTGCTTGGCCTCCCTGGATGACAATCAGATTTTTTTCGTCGGTTTGGATCGAGACATTGTCACTGTCCATTTTACGTATAATGTCCACAAAGAGGCGGGCCGATACGACCAATGCGCCTTCTTCTTCTACCGTAGCTTCAATGGAAGTTACAATCCCCAGCTCCAAATCAAAACCGGACAGGCTGAGTTGTCCCTCTTTGGTTTCCAGCAAAATGCCTTCTAAGGCCGGAATGGACGATTTGGTGGATACCGCGCGTTGCACATTGGTGGCGGCATCTAATAACGGTTGGCGTTGGCAGGTGATCTGCATACTCTCACCCTTTCTAAGGAATGATAGGATTACTTATTTTAGTATTAGTAGTAGGGGCGGTGCAAATGGTGGAAAAGGTCGAAAAAGCGCCGTAATACGTGGTTTTTGCTGTCCGCCCACCGTGGACAAAACCGTGAATAAAAATTCATTGTTTCACGGAGGCTTTTTGCCTTTAAACGTGCCGTGGAAAGAAAAAGGTGGAAAGTGAAAAAATCCTTGGAAAAATAGAAGAATTATGTAAACTAAAGCAACCGTTTTGTTCCACTGTGTTTTGCACATCCTGCGTATACGGTGAAAAATAAAAGCAATCAGTGGCGAAAAAGGCGTAAAACCGCAAAAAAAGGCCGTAAAACGGTTATGTTTGCTTAACATATTTTTTGGAAAAGCGGTGGGGAGAAAAGTGGAAAAGAGGAGAAAACTTTCCAATTCCACAGGATAGCCTCTTTTTCAACGTGGAAAACATTGGGGAAATTGTGGAAAACAAAAATGGGAAAAGGGAGGGCTTGACCGGCGAAACTTTGTTCACCAGACCAAAGCCCATCTTATTTGTCAACTGATTTTTACGGTTCACTTTATTAAAGTAACAAAAAGCTTTCAGTTTCCCCCGCTGGAGATAGGCTGGCACAACATCTATCCCAAGCTTGATTCAAAAAAATCCCCTTATTTTTCCCGGATATTTTTAATGATGTCGTCAATGGTGGCGCGGTAGGAGGGATCCTTCTGCATATTTTTTTCCACCTGCTGGATGGCATAATTGATGGTGGAATGATCCCGGCCGCCAAACTTCTCGCCGATAGCCGATTGGGACATTTGTGTGATCTCCCGCACCACATAAATGGCAATTTGACGGGCGTTGGAAATCTGCGCCGACCGCTTGTTGGATTTGATCTCCTCGGGCGTGACCATACAGGTGCGGGACACCTCGGTCAAAATGCGGTCGATGGTTACCGGGATAGGTTGGTTATCATTGAGCACGTCGCGGATGGCGTTTTGAGCCGACAAAATGGACGGTGCTTCTCCTGCCAGCTGCTGGTAGGCCTTCATCTTTTTGACAGCCCCTTCCAGTTGGCGGATGTTGGTTTTTAAACGGTTGGCAATGAACATGCAAAGTTCGTCCGGGATGGCGATGTCCAACGCTTCGGCTTTGCGCTTGATGATGGCCACGCGGGTTTCCAAGTCCGGCGGCTGGACATCGGCCAAAAGCCCCCATTCAAACCGGGTGCGGAGACGTTCTTCCAAGGTGGCAATCTCCTTAGGCGGACGGTCGGATACCAATACAATCTGTTTTCCGGCTTGGAAGAGGCTGTCAAACGTATGGAAGAATTCTTCCTGGGTCTGCAACTTACCGGCGATAAACTGGATGTCGTCCACCAACAGCACGTCGGCCTGGCGGTATTTGTTGTGGAAGGAATTGGTGGTTTTGTTGTAAATAGCTTCCACCAATTCGTTGGTAAAATCGTCGCCTTTGATGTACACAATATTGATGTCGTTAAAGTTCTTGTAAATTTCATTGCAGATGGCGTACAGCAGATGGGTCTTGCCCAAACCCGACCCGCCATAGATAAACAGGGGATTGTAAGCGCCAGCCGGATTGGTGGCCACCGCCTGGCTTGCAGCATAGGCGAATTTATTGGACGCCCCCACAATAAAATTATCAAAGGTGTATTCCAAAGTGGAACGATCGCCGTTGAGTACTTTGGTCTGACGGGGCGGCTCATTTTCCAATGGCGAAGGTTGCCCCTCCGTTTGATCTTCCTCGGTGATCAGTACAATGGGAGGTTGGAATCCCAAGGTCTGTTCAAAAGCCGAATTGAGAAGATCCATATAATTTTTCTCAATAATATCCTTTTGAAAGTGAGTGCGGACCGAAAGCACAGCTTGTCCATCCTCGAGACTGACCGGCTTGATAATCTTGATCCAGACATTGAAGGCCACTTCATGCATATGGTCCTTACAATAATCGCTGACACTCTTCCATGCGTCTAAAAATGATTCCATTCAAGTTCCCCCACGATACCAATGTAGTAGATACTGGCAAGGGCATACAGCTGAAAAGCAGTCAAAAGCCCTGATACGTATTACACATTATAACACATTTCCACTATTGAATCAATGCGAACCGTACATTTCATGGCTTTAAATTGCGTGTAGCGCCGTTTAGTATAATGGTGCGTGGTAGAACTCTCCTATTGTGGAAAACGCCTTAGAGGGCAAATAAGAGCAAAAAATATTAAGAGGGGTAAAAATCAGGACGCAAGAAGCCGTTTGTCTATGAAATAGCGCCTCTTTGTGATAGAATTGACAGAAGGGCGGAAAAAAGGTAGAATACAGATACTTATATAGAAAGGAGAATGAAACCATGTGGCAGAAGAAATTTGGCGGATTCTCCTTGCATGACCTTTTCTGGACCTTTGTGGCAGGATGCATGATCGGCGTCTTTGTGGAGCAGGTATTTGTCTATGTAGCGGTGGGAGTAATGGAAAGCCGAGCAGGCTTGGTCGTAGGACCTTTTAATCCCATCTACGGTGTAGGCGCAGTTGTCCTGCTGCTGTGCCTTTACCGGTTTAAACGATGGCCTGCTCTTTTAATGGTGGTCAGTGCCTTGTGCGGTTCGGCTATTGAGTATATCTTTAGTTTTTGTGAAGAAACCTTTTTTGGTACTCGGTCGTGGGATTACAGCAACGAACCTTTTAATCTCAATGGCCGCATCTGCCTCAAGTATGCTTTTTATTGGGCGGTGCTGGGGGCTTTGTTTATTTATTGTATCTATCCGGCCCTGAGCAAATTAATTGGCCTCATCCGTGGAAATGTAGGAAATATTTTGAGCTGGACCATGTTGATTTTTCTCATTGTGGATATGATTTTATCGGCAGCTGCGGTGGCTCGATACAAGCAGCGTTATTTTGACCCTACGCCTCACAGTGTTATAGATCAAATTTTAGATGAGTCTTATCCGGATGATAAGATTGAGGAGATTTTTCCAAGCATGAAGAAGTCTAGAGAACAGTTTGGGCTTATAGAAGACGGCGATGCTGTAGCCAAAAAAGAAAATCAAACCAGTGAGGCTGAACCCTCCCAAGCCGCTTAAGCAACCAAAAACAAAACACCTGGGATAAGAAAAACCCAGGTGTTTTTCTATATAAAATAAGACGGGGCACCCATTAGTGGGTGCCCTTGCAGGATTTGATGCGCACGTAAGTCTTCCAAAAACAGCGTTTGCTACAACCGTAAAGACCTTTGGTTGCAGGCTGTTATACCTCTACGTGTTATTTAAAATCGATACAGCAGGCGCCAGACCGTTTCTGTACCAGCATCAACCCTGCCGACCTTAGCATGTGCAGTAACACCGCTTAATATCAAAAAAGAACAAAGGGAATTTTTTCATAAAAAAACTTGGCCGGGAATCACTCGGCCAAGTTTTTTAGGGAGAAAGAACAGAGTTCTCTTATTTCTCTTCGTTCCAAGAATACATCTTGCGCAGTTCCTTGCCCACAGATTCCAGCTGATGGGAGGCTTCGATGCGGCGGCAGGCGTTAAAGTGGCTGCGGCCCACTTTATTTTCATTGATCCACTTGGAGGCAAAGGTGCCGTCCTGAATCTCGGAGAGGACCTTTCTCATTTCCTTCTTGGTCTCCTCGGTGATGAGGCGCTTGCCGGTCTCGTAATCGCCAAACTCAGCGGTGTCGGAGATGGAGTAACGCATCATGGAGAATCCGCCCTTGTAGATCAGGTCCACGATCAGCTTCATCTCGTGGATGCACTCGAAATAGGCGTTTTCCGGGGCGTAACCGGCTTCCACCAGGGTTTCAAAGCCAGCCTTCATCAGGGCGGTGACGCCGCCGCACAGCACGCACTGTTCGCCAAACAGGTCGGTCTCGGTCTCCACCTGGAAGGTGGTGTCCAGCACGCCGGCGCGGGCGCCGCCGATGCCAAGTGCATAGGCAAGGCCGATGTCATGGGCTTTGCCGGTGTAATCCTGCTGGACGGCGATGAGGCAGGGAACGCCTTTGCCCTCCAAGTACTCGCTGCGGACGGTGTGGCCCGGACCCTTAGGAGCGATCATGAAGACGTCCACAAAAGCGGGAGGCTGGATCTGGCCGTAGTGAATGTTAAAGCCGTGGGCAAATGCCAAAGCATTGCCTTCCGACAGATTGGGTTCAATGTCTCTCTTGTAGAGTTCCGCCTGTTTCTCATCGGGGATGAGGATCATAATGATATCGGCAATTTTAGCGGCTTCCGGAGCGGTCATCACCTTCAGACCGGCGGCTTCTGCTTTGGCCCAGGATTTGGAGCCCTCGTAAAGGCCAACCACTACATTGACGCCGCTATCGTGCAGGTTCAAGGCATGGGCATGGCCCTGGCTGCCGTAACCAATGATAGCAACCGTCTTGTCCTTGAGCAACCCTAAGTCACAATCGGACTGATAATAAATTTTTGCCATGAGTAAAACCTCCTATGCCGATGATCGGCAAGATATATGATGCTTGCCTCGGTGAAAAAAACCTCGGCAAGACAAGATGACAGAGAAAAATACAGGTAGTACCTGCACCCACATCGTGGCGGGCAGTACCCGCACCCATGTCGCGCTCTGGGCTTGCTATTTTAAGAAAGTTTAGTAACCCGCGGATAGGGCTAAGGAGGCAAGACGTTGCCCTGACTTTTTAGTCCTTAGGTACCGTGCCACCAAAGAAAAAGCATCTGCAAAAACCATAGGGCGGCGTGGCCCCAGGCTCTGCCTGGCAGGTAGTACCTGCATCCACATCGCGGCAGGCAGTACCTGCATCCATGTCGCGCACTGGGCTTGCTATTTTAAGAAATATTAATGTCCCGCGGATGGAGCTAAGGGTGGCAAAATTTTGCTCTGATCTTTTAGCCCTTAGGTACCGTGAAACCAAAGAAAAAGTGCATACAAAAACCATAGGGCGGCGTGGCAGCGGACACTGTCCGCCTAGTCTTGTGACGCCTTTTTGCTACGGGTGACCGCGGCGCCCTTTTCAATGGCGATGGTGCCGGTGCGCACAATCTCCCGGATGCCAAAGGGACGAAGGAGATCCTCCATCACTTCGGTTCGCTCCAAGGTATCGGTAAATTCAAAGGTCATGCTGGTGGGGGAGACGTCCAAAATGCGGGCGTTCATCAATTCAGCGATTTTCATCAGTTCCGCCCGCTTGGACGGCGGCGCCGCCACCTTGATGAGCGACAGCTGACGGCTTAAATACTCGCCCTCTTTGTAGGCTTTCACCTTGATGACCGGGATGATTTTATTGAGCTGTTTTTCCACCTGCTCCACCACGGCGTCGTCCCCGTGGACGACGATGGTCATGCGGGAGATGGAAGGATCTTCCGTCTCTCCCACCGCCAGGGAATCGATGTTAAAACCGCGGCGGGTAAACAGGCCGGATACTTTAGAAAGGACGCCGGCGTGATTTTCCACCAGCACCGATAGCGTATGTTTCATCTCAGACCGCCTCCTTACAGCGAGGGCTCGTCCGGATGGACGATGCACTGCAACAAAAACGGACCGTCGGTGGACAGCATGGTCCCAATGGCCTCTTCCACCTGGCCGTCCTCCCGGATGGATAAGGAAGGAATGCCATAGGCTTTGGCCAGCAGCATGAAATCGGGGCTGCCGTCCAACTTGGTGGCGGAATGACGGCCGCCATAAAGCTTATCCTGCAATTCCCGCACCATCCCCAGCCGGCCGTTTCGCATCACAACCATTTTGACATGGGCACCGCTTTGGTTGATGGTGGCCAATTCGTTGAGGCTCATCTGGAAGGAACCGTCGCCGCACACGGCGCACACCTGCAAATCCGGGCGGGCAAGCTTGGCGCCAATGGCCGCCGGGATGGAGTATCCCATGGTGCCCATGCCGCCGGAGGTCAAAAACCGGCCTTGGCGGATGGTAAAATAATTGGCGCACCAAATTTGGTTTTGCCCTACGTCGGCTACCAGGATGCAATCCGGATCCATGGCAGCCGATAATTTCCTGAGAAATGCTTTTGGGTTGACGTATCCCTCCCGGGAGGGGAACGAACAATCACGGGCTTTCAACGAAGCGCATTGTTTTACCCATCCTTCGTCGGTTTCAAAGGAAAGAACTTCCATCAACCGGCCCAGCACGTTTTCCACATCGCCTACAATGGGGATCTCCGCCGGCATATTCTTGCCGATTTCCGCGGGATCCACGTCGATGTGGATGATGTGGGCCCGCTCGGCGATCTGGTCGGGGGTGGCCATGGCCCGGTCGCCCACCCGGGCGCCGGCCAGGATCAACAGGTCGGCTTCCCGCAGGGCCCGGTTGGCGGCTTTGACGCCGTGGGTGCCGATCATGCCCAGATAAAGGGGATGGTCCGAAGGCAGAACCCCGATGCCCATCATGGTGGATACCACAGGCATGTGGCACTGTTCACACAGTTTGCGCACCATCCGGTACCCTTCTGCGGCAAAGACGCCGCCGCCGGCGCAGAACACCGGCCGTTTTGCCGTCTGGATCAGGTCGGCGGCCCGCTGGATCTGCCGGGCGTTGCCGGCGACGGAGGGTTTATATCCCACAATATCCACCTTTTCCGGATAGGAGAAATCCGGGATTTCTCCCAGCTGGACGTCGATGGGGATGTCGATAAGCACCGGGCCGGGACGGCCGGTGCTGGCGATGTGAAAGGCCTCCTTAAAGACGCGGGGAAGGTCTTTGGTATCCTTGACCAGGTAGCTGTGTTTGATAAACGATTCGGTGGCGCCGGTGATGTCGGCCTCCTGGAAGACGTCCCGCCCCAGCTGATCCGACCGGACCTGGCCGGTGATGCAGATCAGGGGGATGGAATCCATATAGGCCGTGGCGATGCCGGTGATCAAATTGGTGGCGCCGGGACCGGAAGTGGCGATGCAAACGCCGGGTTTCCCAGAGATGCGGGCGTAACCGCTGGCCGCATGGCCGGCATTTTGCTCCTGCCTCACCAGAACATGGCGGATGGAGGAGGCAAACAGCGCATCGTAAAAGGGAGCGATGGTGGCGCCGGGATATCCGAATACCGTTGTCACACCCTCGCACTTGAGACATTCCACCATAGCTTGCGCGCCAGTGATCATGTTGCTTCCTCCCTTACTTATTTCTAAAATACAAAACGCAAATAAAGCATTCAATGGTCTTACAAACCGGTTTACTCAAAACAAAATCAATTCATAAAAGGGAAAGAAAAAATCCCATTTCGTTTTCTTTGGATCCCTGCCTTCTCTTACGGCCTATGCCCAAAGGAGAACGGTTCTATTATAGTACAACTTCACCAGAGAAATCAATTGATTTTGGACGAAAAATCAATCTTCTGGGATGTTTTTGTCAAACCTGTCCGGCCGCCATGGAAGCCGAAAGTTCCCGCACCAGAATAAGGCCGTTTGTAAGGTCCTTTTCCATAATGAGCCCGGCCGGGGAATGGAGGTAACGGCAAGGGGTGGAAAGGGCGATGGTGCGCACACCGGTCCCGCTTTGATGGACGGCGCCGGCGTTGTTGCCGCCGGTCACCGACGCTTTGGGCTGACAGGGCACGCTCAGGCGTTGGGCCGTGGAAAAGGCGGCGTCGTAGAGGTTTTTGTCGTACATGGTGCGCAGATCCATAAAGGAGACGGCTGAACCGCCGCCCAAACGGCACACCTGTTTTTCCTCCGGGACGCCTTCCAGATCGGAGGCGGTGGTGGTGTCGATGACAATGCTCGCATCCGGTTTCAAGGCAAAGGCCGCCGTCTTGGCGCCGTGGAGCCCGATCTCTTCCTGCACGGTAAAGGTGACGTCCAGGTCGTAAGGCACCTCCCCTTGGATCAGTTTAATAAGCATGGCGCAGCCGGCGCGATTGTCCAGCGCCCTCCCTTTGAGAAGATGTCCCATGGGTTCAAAGCAGGTGTCCCACACCGCCATGTCGCCGGGGTGGACATATTTCTCCGCCTGTTCTTTGGAGGAGGCGCCGATGTCGATGCGCAAAGCGTCCAAATCCACCACCTTATCCCGCTCGTCGGCCTTTAGCAGATGGATGGGCTTGGAGGCAATGACGCCTGGGATTCCTTCATCCCCCACCAGCACATGCTTGCCCAGCAGCACCTTGGGATCGATGCCGCCTACCGTGGTAAAAAGGAGAAAGCCCTCCTCGTCGATGTGGGTGATGAGAAATCCCACTTCGTCCATATGGGCGTCCAGCATCACCTTTTTGGTGGCCCGTTTTACGCCCTCCTTGTGAACAAGCAAATTGCCAAGGGCGTCCACACGGTAGGAGGCGTGCCCTTCGATCAATTTGATGATTTGCTCCCGCACCAATTGTTCCCGGCCGGAAATGCCGGGGGTTTCACACAGAATCGCAAGCAGTTCTCTCATGCCTTCTCATCCCCTTTCACTAGATAAGCGGCCAAGAGTTTGGCCACGGCGTCCACATCGTCCACATCCACCACTTCGCAGGCGGTGTGCATGTACCGCTGGGGGATGGACAGCAGGCCGCAGGGGATGCCGGTGCGGGAAACGGCCATGTAATCGGCATTGGTGCCGGTGTCTCCCCCCATGATCTCGGTCTGGTAGGGGATGTTTTCCTCCTTGGCCAAGGAAAGAAACCTCTCAAACATGGGCCTGGACAAAATAGGCGAATACCCGATCATGACGCCTTCCCCAAGTTTGCCGCATTTATTGGGGGGACATCCGGGGCTCATGGCAAAACTGACGTCCACGGCGATGGCCTCGGTGGCGTCCACGCCAAAGCTGCCGGTGATGGCGCCGGCCTGTCCCACCTCTTCCTGGACGCTGAAGAGAACCGTCACCTGGGTGTTCTGGAGTTCCGGAAGCAAGGAGAGGCACTTGAGCAGGGAGGCCACGCCCGCCCGGTCGTCTAAAGCCCCCGAGGTGATGCGGTTATTCAATAAACTGGCTGGATGACGCTTAAAAGTGACCCGATCCCCCGGCTTGACCAGATCCTTTAGTTCATCGGCAGAAAGGCCGGTGTCCACCAGCATCTCATCCAGGGGGGAGAATTTGCTGCGGTCCGATTCCTTGCTGAGATGGGGAGGAGTGGCGCAGAAAAGGCCTGGGATGGGTTTTACTCCCCAGATCAACACTTCGTGGGCGGGAAGGGTGCGGATATCCACCCCGCCGGCCTTGCCCACCTTGACAAAGCCGCCGGCCACGCTGGTGACCACCAGGCCGATTTCATCCATGTGGGCGTCCAAAAGGACGTGGCGAGGAGCGTCTTGGGCTCCCAAATGGCCGATGACGTTTCCCAAAGTGTCCCGCCGGACGGCGGCAAACTGGGAGAGAAGCTCCGCCGCTTTCTCGGCGGCATCTCCTTCCCGGCCGGCCGGACCGGCTGGAGCGCACAAATCAAATAATAGCTGTTTGGTATCCATCGTAATGGAACATCTCCTTTATAGACAGTAGGATGGCGTCCGCCGCCCTAAGGCTTTGGCAGTGGTCTAAACTCCGCGGACACGGCACCTAAGGGACGAAAAAGCAAAGTCTTACTTTTCCCAGCCC
>CAJFOZ010000057.1 GCA_904397895.1 uncultured Clostridia bacterium | reverse complement strand
GTTGTTGACCACCAGCGGCACACCCGATTCCACCGTGGTGTCCATCTGGGAGGCCACGCCGTCCACGCCGTTTTCATACTCGGCGGCAAATTGCTTGATGGACAGCATATAGTCGTTCCAGCTGCGGTTATAAACTGTACCAGTGGAGGTGCCGGGGATATCGTCGTGGAACTGGTGGGCGATGACCCTAGTCCAAGCCTTGGTCAGTTTTTCCAACGGGTACTCGGTAGCGCCCAGCCAAGATGCCGCCACTAGGGAACGTTCGGCTGTATCGCCCATCAGTTCACTGTGGCGATTCCATCGTTTGGAAATGGCTCGGGAAGTGTATCCACCCACACCATGTTCCCGCATCACCATTTCACCGTCATAAGACGGCAGGCCTTGCCGCTCTTCCTCGGTCATCTCGCGGAACAGTTGATCGGTGGTGGCGTTAATAACTTTGATCTTTTCCGAGTCGTTGAGGGCTTGTTCTCCCAAGACATTGGAAACCGTAGTCCGCCCGGAGGCGCCGCCCATATCCCCTACGCCAAACAGCCGGGATGCAGCGCTGTATCCGTAGTTTTTATTGTTATTGAGCTTGCTCAAAAGTCCACTGTCACCGCGGACGGTGCCGACCTCAGAGACATAGCCGTTGAGGTTGATATTGGCCACGATGGATTTCCCATCCGGGCCGTACCAATTGCCGATATCAAAGGGCAGGCCGTTCTCAAAGGAGTGGCCCCAAGAGAGTTTCTGGGTGGAAAATCCTAAGAGATTGGAGTGGGCGGCGATGGACGGAAGGGCATAGCCGAATCCGAAGCAGTCGGGTAGATAGACATCTCTCGAGCGTTTATCGGCGCCAAATTTTTCCTCGATGTAGTTGTTGCCGTAAAGGAAATTTCGGAACAGCGCTTCCGGCGATGGCACATTGACATCGCCATTTTCCAAACCGGAACCGCCAAAATTCCAGTTGCCGGAATCCATGTATGTTTTTAGGGTTTCAAACTCTTCCGGATAGTATTCCTCCAACAGTTGGTATCGATAAGCCCCTTCCCATGTGAACTTGTATTCAGGGAATTCCTCAAACAGTTGGAAATTGTCCCGAGCAGTGCTGGGCAGGTATTCGCGAATGGTTTCTTCCAACGGCCAACTCCACACGGTATCCAAATGAGAGGTGGCAATGGCATACAGCCTATCTTCCCCTGCATAGGGTGCTTGATCGGCTGGATCGGGTTTATTGTCGGCCGGTTGGGCCAAAGCTGTACCTGGCAAGGCGCAGCCAGCCGCCAATGAGGTTGCTAATAAAAACGCTAGGATTTTCCGGGCCTTTTTCATTCTTTTTCCTCCTTTTGTGTATTTTTGTATAAATTTCAAATTTTCCTCCTTAGTCTATGCAAATTGATTATATCATAAAATAAAGCAATACAGAAAATAAAAACAATTAGAATATTATTAAAACTATTTGGAGATTTATTACTATTTTATCATTCAATCCTATCTTAAAAAGGAATAAAATCCTTAAAATTATAAATGCAGTTGCGAAAGAAAAGGGTCTCTTTCCCACCCTCTTTAACGCAACAAAAAAAGCAGGTGAGGAAAATCCTCACCTGCCCTTTGGGAGATATAAAATCGCGCTTAGAACGCTGCGATATTGTTAGGGTAAAATGGTGATCATGTCCTCCACTGATACATTGGACATGGCTCCATCCCTGCCGACGGGATAGAAGGAGAACAGTCTGGATCCTGCGGTCCCTACATCCATATTAAGGGTCCAGATGCGTCGATCGCCTTGGTCGTAGTATCCAACGATGCTGACACCCATGGCCCGGCCCTGCTCATTGCGTGCCTTCACGTCGATAACCGACGTGGAGGTCTCTACGATAACAGGGAATTTTTCGTTGATGTGGGCGCTGTCGGCTACGATATCGGCACGATAGATCTCGGCCTTAGCCTCCGACACGGGCGGGATGCCCACCTGGATGTTAAAGGTGACGCCGGTATCCGTCCAGCCGGAATCGGTTCTGGTGCGGATAGCGATGTTGCGATCGCCCTTGGTTCCCAGAGAGAACTGGACGGTCCAGGTCTTTTGCTGGCCATTGTTGGCCGATTTCATGGAGGTAATTCCCAGGCCCCTGCCGGTCTCATTGACAAGTCCAATACCGCGGACATCAAGGCCGGTGGTCACTGTCAAGGTGATGGTCTCACCCACCTCATAATTTTGCTTGTCGGTAGCAGCTGTAACAGCGACTTTCTCCTTCACCACTACAGTACGGGTGGCAGTGGCCTCGTTGCCGGCTTTGTCGGATACGCGATAGGTCAGGTCATAACTGCCGGCCTTCTGGGTATCCACTTTGCCTTCCACCTGGATTTGATTGGTCAGGTCGCCGTCCATATCATCTGTGGCGGTGACGCCTTCCATGGGATCAAAGTCGTCGCCCACCTGAATTTCATTGTCTTCCGGCAAGGTGATGACCGGGGCGGTGGTATCGCTTGTCTTATTGATGGTAAAGGTATCGATGACGCTCATGTCGTTGCTGCGGTAGGTGGTGATGGTAAAGCTATCGTCGGTCACCTGGATGTTGCTGAAGGAAGGGGTATGCCCTTGTTCCTTCACAGCGGCGTACTGGAAGGCCTGGTTGGATAGGATCTCGTAGTATTTGCTGCCCGAAGCTGAGTTTGCTGTGATGTACAACACCTGTCCCTCTTCGGGGTTGGTGACGCTGGAAGCCGGTTTGCCGTCCTCCGGTATGACCGGTGTGACGCCGTCCATCATGTAGCTGCGGGTGTAGACGTGGTCGTGGCCCATGAGTACCACATCAATGCCCAAGCGGGAGAATTCAGGGGCCAATTCGTTGCGGCGGCCTATGATGTCGGACTCAGTGGAATGGGATGCGGTGCTGTAGATGGAGTGATGGAAGGTGACGATTTTCCAGGTGGCGTCGCCGTTTTGCGCCAGGATGTCTTCCATAAACTGGACGTGCTGGGCGGTGCTCAGCTGGTTGGAGTTGAGGGCCATGACCAGGGTATTGCCGTAGCGGAACCAGTAGTCGCCGCCCACCTGGCCGGACATCCCCAGCTCCTTGCTGACGTTGGGCATGTTAAAATGCTGGTTGTAAGAAGTGCTTCCCACATCGTGGTTGCCGATGACGGTGGCCAACGGAATGGATTTCAGAATCTCCGGGCTTAGGAAGCCGGTGTATTCGCTTTCGCTGGCGGCAGAGTTAACCTGGTCGCCGGCGCTAAGCAGGAAGCTGCTTTCTGGGAACTGCTCCATGGCTTTGTTCAGAGTGTTGGTCCAGCCCTTGGTATCGTTGCCGGAATTGCCGCTGGCGCCGATCTGGGGGTCGCCGGCCAGCAGGAAACTAAAGCCGTCGCTGATATCCTGGGTAGCGAAGGAGTAAATCTCCGACCAACCCTCTTGGTTGCCTACCCGGTAAATATATTCTTTGCCGGGTTCCACTTTCATAGTGGCAAAGAAGCTATTGAATCCAGCGTCGTTGGCCGCCTGGGAAGTGGCGATGAACTCCTGGCAATCCTCGGGGAAGGTGACGTCGTCGGTCATGGCGGCCTTTTCCGCCAGCTGGACCCTTCCCTCTTTGCTGGAAGAACTGTACCAAGTTACATTGCGTGTAGTTTCGTCGCCGCCGATGTTCAGGGAAACAGCTTTAACTTCAGCGGTCCCCTCCAGGGTATCCCTTTGCTTGAGGGACACAAAGTCAAAGTAGATGTCGGAACTGGAGGCCCGGCCCTGATGGAGTTCCACGGCGATGGTGTTGATGCCTTGGTTCAAAATAGATTTGTCGGTGACGGTAAAGGTTCCGGTGAGAGGATCGGCCATATTGGAGCCGCCGTAAGACAGGTTGCTGTCAAAACCACCCTCCGGCTCGTAGAAGGACGCTACTTTGTGGCCGTTGATGTACACGATGGCAGCGTCGTCATATAGCAGTTCGCCATTCAGAGCTACGATGGATTCCAGATCCTCGATCTCAAAGGTGGAGCGGAAGAAGAAGGCGGGGATATCGTCGCCGTCGACGCCGTTGATATACTGGTTAAGCAAGGTGTTGGGATAGCAGGAGGAACTGACGTTTTCCTGTTGTCCACGCTTGGCGCCAAAGCTCCCCTTTGCAGTTTTCCATTGGCTGTCGTCAAACTGGGCCTCGGTCCAGCTGGTGCGGCTGTCGCTGCCGGCGGCGGGATCGGTGTTGTCGTCCAGATAACGCCATTCGGTGGCGGAGGTGGAGATCAATTCATTGTGCTTGAGAGAACTGGGATCGCCATTGGTAGAAGGACGGTCGCCTACTTCTCCCAGCAGGATGTCTTCAAAGTAGATGGGGCTGGTCCAAGCGTCGTTTAACCGGTTGGTGGAGAAAGTGGTGTTGTTGCGGACGCCGTCGTCATTGGTATCGTCGTTGACCTGGAAGCCGATGCCGATTTTGGGATGTTGTCCGGAAGACAGCTTCTCCTTGAGGGAATCGCTGAGGGCCAAACGCAGTTCCACGGTATAGCCGGTGGCTGTCCTCTGGGTTTTATAGGTCAGCTTTTCGGCATTGTCTTTGTAATCGGTAAAGCCGTAGGTAAGGAAGGGGGTCTTCTCGTTGTTGTAGAGCATCATGTAGCCGCTCTCATGGTTTGCCGTACCGTCGTTGGAGGAGTAAGTATAGGTATCAGCCATATCCATGGCGGTGTCGGTATTTGCAAAGTCGAAGAACAGCTGGACGTTGTCAATGCCGTAGTTTGTGTAGTTGTCCTCCGGCTGGGAGGTGGCTGGATCGTTGACGGCTGCGTCTTTAATGTCGTTGAAGACGTAAATATAGTTTTCATCGTACAAGACGCGGGCGGTGCTGGTGGCGGCGCCGTTGGTGGATACGTTGTTGCTCCCGTCCTTGTTGACGGCGATGGTGGGGGCATAGAGGTAGGCATCGTCCAAATTGCCGTCAACGGTGGGGGTCCCGGGCACTGCCATGTAGTAATATTTCTCGGTGACGGAAGGATCGGTGGCAGAATCGGGGCTGCCGGCCAAAATCATGTTGGACATGTAGTCGGGTCCACGCCAAGCTTGTTCCAAGCTGGGATGGTCAAAACACATGCTGTTGCGGACGCCGTCGTCGTCTGCATCGTCGTTGATCTGGAAGCCCACACCGATCTGGATGTTGTCCTCACCGGTTGCATACCGGGCGCGGATGGTGTCGGGCAGGGCTACGCGGATCTCCATGGTGTATCCCTCTTCGGTCTTGACGCCGCGGAAATCCATCTTGGATGTGTCGCCTTTGAAACCGGTAAAGCCGCCGGCCCAACGGGCGATATCCTGGCCGGGAGTGCCGTCGGGGCTGGTCCAATGGCCGCTGCTGGTGAGGTCGGTGATGAAGTAACCGCTGTGGTCACCCACCCAGCTGGAGCCGTCCACATTTTTGAAGTCGTAGAAGAACTGGACGCCATCTACGCCGTAGTTGGAGTTGGTGGGATCGGTGACGTTCACATTGGGAGTGGAGTCCTTGACCTCCACAAAAGAGTAGATATAATCCTCATCGTAGATGGTGCGGGCCACGCCGGTGGCGCCGGTGGAGGCGTTGCCGGAAGAATCCAGGTTGATGTCCACCTGCTGGGCACGGCTGTAGGCCTCATCCATCTGGCCGTCCAGCTGGGCGGTGCCATACACAGCGCGGTAGGTACCGGCCGGCGCCATCAGGGTCATCTCGGAATAGATGCCCAAGTGATCCGAGATATAGGTGCCGTTGGATTTCTCATCCAGCACTTGATAGAGGGAAACTTTAAAGTCGTCTTTGGAGGCGAAGATAAAGTCGATGGGCAGCTGGCCGGATACATCGTTTTGGCCGAAGTTGGACATGGTCCCGCCTTCGTTGATCTTTTTCTCGGCCATGTTTTTGGTATCCTGCATGAAGCCGCTGGAGAGCATCAGGTTGTAGACGTCGGAATCCTGGCTGACGTTAAAGTCGCCGGTGCATACGGCCGGCACATCCAAGGTGTTCAGGAAATCGACGATCATGCGCATGCTCTTGATGCGGGCGGTGCTTCCCACATGGTCAAAGTGGGTGTTGACGTGGGCGTAGGTCTCGCCGGTCTCCTTGTTTTCCAGGATGGCCCAGGTGCAGATGCGGTTGTACATGGCATCCCAGCCGATGGAGGGGACGTCCGGGGTTTCGGACAGCCAGAATGTCCCGGAATCCACTAGATTGTACTTGTCTTTCAGGTAGAAGATGGGAGTGGCTTCGCCGCTGTTTTGATCGTTGGTGCCGTTTTCACGGCCCACGCCAACATAGGCATAATGATCCGCTAAGCCTTCTGTGAGAGCGTCCATCCAGGTGACGTTTGCCTCCTGGAGTCCGATGGAGTCGGGCATGTACTTTTCAAACAGCTGTACCGCTCCTTCGGCCCGTTGATCGAAATTGTTCAGTCCTGTGTACACATTGTGGTCGATGACCTTAATGGTACTCCCCTGGGGTTTGGCCGTGGGGATGAGCGGATTGTCGGTTTCAGCTGCTAATCCTGTGGGCAGCATACCGCTGACACAGATCATAGTTGCAGCTAGAACGCACGACAACGCACGTTTTAGTGCTTTTCCTAGTTTCACTACAATTCATCCTTTCCTTTTGTGATGTCTTAATCTTATCCCATTCTTTCCCTTTGTTTCAATCATGATTTGTTCAAATTTTGATAAAATTTATGTAAAATGAAAAACCGCCTTTCTGTCCTCAATGCGAGGGAGAAGGCGGTTTTTTTTACAGTTTTATTTTTACAAAGTTTAGGTTTTACTGGACGATTGGGCAAAAAATATTCCCGAAAGCAGTGCTGTGGTCGGTACCGACAGCACCACCGCCATACTGCCTGTAACAGCATGAATCAGTTCAATGGCGATGTAGTCGGAACTCAACAGCTGGTCGAATTGGATGCCGTAAGACACCAGCACCAACATGGTTGTCAGAGCCGTGCCTACAAAAGCTAGAATCAGTGTTTCACACATGGTTCCGATCATATCTTGGCCGATCACCATGCCGGATTTCATCAATTGTCCCTTTGTCACCTGGGGAGATACCTGCTTGATTTCATAGAGGGAGGACGCAATAGACATGGTCATGTCCATCACCGCTCCCAGTGATGAGATCAACACCCCTACAAACAGGACCTGGCCTAGTTGTAACCCCGTGTTTTGGGATACCAGCAATAGATCCTCCACCTGCTCCATCTGGTAGCCCGACAGATGCAGAATGGCGGTGAACAAACCGTATAAAGCGGCCGATATCATCAGTCCCGCACCAGTGGATAAAATGGCGACCAATGTCTTTTTGCTGGGTCCATTGAGCAGCAGCATGGCAGCCAACGTCACAAGCACGGCTACTAACAGGCTGCTGAGAATGGGAGAATACCCCTGGTAGATCATGGGAAGCAAAAGTCCCACCACCAAAAAGAGGGTAAATGCCAATCCCAGTAGGCTCTTAATGCCCTTGCGACGTCCTACAACGACCAGAAGAAGGAAAAATAGCAGCGCAATGGCGATGATACCTATGGTACGGTCGTAGTTGTAGATGGAAAAATAAGGCTCGGCATTTTCCGGGCTATCCACCTTGACAATGACCGACTGGCCCGCTTTTACTTGGATGTTGTGGGTAGTGCTTAAGACATTTTCAATGGTAATGATCCGGCCTTTGTATTGGCCGTTTTTCATTTGGATCTCTACCGTCTGAGTCCCCAAAAGCCGATTGGAAGGAGGCGGTTCTTGTTCCAACGACTGCGCGGTGACGGCGGTCACAGTTCCTTTGTCATAGTGGATGGACTCGCTGCTGTAAATCTCATAGCTCATGGGATTTTGTGCGTGAAACACCACAACTAAAACAGCTACAACAACCATGCTCAACAACACAACAATCGACGCTTTGCTGGGCGGACGGATCTTCCAACGATTCATATAGAGCAGCCTCTTTCTTATGCCTTATATTAACTAGATTAAGTTTAATTATATTGTTTCTTGAAAGGCCTTTCTATCATGTGGAAGACAAATCTCAGTAAATTCTGCGTAAAAGGCAAAGAAGCATGCAGCTATCAACTGGATGCTTCTTTGGATTTAGTTCCTGTTATTAATAAAAACATGATAATACTGTGCCAAAAGAATGCGTCTGTAATCCTTAAATTCCTGTAAGACCTGCTCTCCGCCCGAAATAGTTTTGGATATGCTTCCTCATACCCTTGGATATCTCAAAAATACTAGCCTTCCTTTAAACGGTTCAGTAGGTTGTCAGGAAGGGAAAGATAAACTTCAAATGACTCCTCATCCTATTTACCCTACGATCAATTGACGCCGGGCGATACGGTGCGTTCCCTCAACCATCACATCAACGACGGCAGCCTGCGCAACGTCACCATCAACACAGGGAGCGCCCAATTTAATTCCGCCTTCCTTTACGATGTGGACAGCCAAGGGCAGGAGATTGTACGGGTCAAGCATTTGATCCAAAACAACTAGGCCACCAGTTATGAATATGATCAGATGGGGCATATCTCCCGCATCTACCTGCCCGACGGCAAGGAAATCGCCTACGCTTACGACGACTTAGGCCAGCTCATCCGAGAGGACAATGGGCAAACCAGCCAAACGGTTGTGTACACCTACGATAACGCCGGCAATATCCTTAGAAAAGAAACCTATCCCTATACCACTGGCGATGTCCAACCCGGTTCAGGTACGGTGGTGGAATATTCATATCAGGATAATGTGTGGAAGGATCTTCTTACCTATCAAAGCGATATCGGCAGCATTGAATACGACTCCATTGGCAACCCCCTGCGGTACGGCCAATGGATCCTCACCTGGGAGGCCGGGCGCCAGCTCAAAAGTATCATCTCCAAATCAGGACTTAACCTCTCCTTTACCTATGGGGAAAACGGCCTGCGCACCTCCAAGACATCCGAAGGGGAACGTACCACCTACCAGGTCATCGACGGCGTTATCCGCTCCCTCACTAAGGAGAGCTGGAACGGTGAAGAAACCCTGACCTTCCAGTACAGCTGCGGCGCGGTACTCAGCGTCATCTACCAAGGGGAAGAGTATTGGTACATCAAAAATGCCCAAGGGGATGTCACCGGGCTTATGGACAAAAACGGCCAAATGGTGGTAACCTATACCTATGACAGCTGGGGCGTGCCGGTCTCCCGGGAAGGGAGCATGAAGGATACGTTGGGGCTTTTAAACCCCTTCCGATACCGTGAGTACATCTACGACGATGAATCGGGCCTTTACTACCTGCAAACCCGCTACTACGACCCCAGGGTGGGACGCTTCCTCAATGCTGACATTATGATGGCGTCCAATGGGGACTTCCCCTCATGCAGCGTCTTCTCCTACTGCTCCAATGATCCTGCGGGTGGCTCCGATCCATCCGGTATGTCCGAATTCCAGGATAACTATATGCGGGAGCAACGTAACAAGTGGGGCTCTGGCAAACAGCAGGAGTATGAGAGCGCCAAAATTAAAGCTCAAAATGAAAAAATTCTTCACCCTCAGAAAAGCGGTAGTCTTGTGGGGGTAGGCGGTTCTGTTGTAACTGAGTATGACACTCCTACTTCCAGTAAAAGCTGGGGCATTTTCTCTTATAAAACTGGAACAAAAACAACATATACCCATAAGCAATATGGCAATCCTGGCGCTCCGATCTCTGTCTTCGCTAGAGTAGTAAGTAATAATTTATTAGCTTCTTATGCCGGAATATCTTTTAATCACAATGGCTGGTCACTAAAATTGACAAAATCTTTGGTAGATATTGGAGCTTCTATCAGTTATAGTACAGGTAATACAATGCAAAGCCTTGGAATTTCGATTGGACAGGATTGCACCATATCACTTACTACCACTACTTCAACAGACATTGGCAATAACATAACAGAATCTTCCTATCAAACTTTCAGCATAGACTTAAAGCCACTCATATTTTTCCTTGGAGCTCCCGAGGCACAGCCCTCTGGTGAAGGTTCTTGGCAACCAAATTTAAGTCCTGCACCAGCTTATCCATAAGGTTAAGGAGAGGTAATTTTTATGTGGTATTTCTTATTTCGATTTATGGCCCTTGCAGTAATAGTTTCCTTGTTAATTGTATGCATGTTTTGTATCCCACGGCTTCGGAAAAAAACTCGTCGGACAAAGGTAATCGTCTTTATCTTATCTCTTTTTGTAATCTTGATTCTTTTACCCTATCCGTATGAGAACTTTTTCTTTCATTTTGAGACTCCTGAAGAGGCTTTTGCTTATTCTCATTTTGGTACCAGTATTCAAACTGTTTCAGAAGAAGATACATGTGCCTTTATCGTATATTCTTCAGGTGGACAAAGTGCCGATCCTGATGTAATTGAAAAAGGGCCTCATGGTTGGAACATTAACTGTCCTTTCTCATCACGTAATGGTGGATCGAAACATTGGTCTTTTACTGATACAACAGGAAAATCGAAAACCTTTTTTCTAAATGTTGTGCAATCAGAACAATCAAGGCAATTATTTATTATGATTCATAGGTTTGATTCTGTTGGTAACCCTCATGAAATCTCTGATATCCATGACACATTGGGTTCATCATTTCAAATACATACTTCTGACTCTTACCTTTCTCACATCGAATACTACTACACAGTTTTGGATGTAGACGATGTAGATGATAATTATCAGATCTATGTAGATGGCAAACCGATCGATCCATTTAAGGATTTATATCAAAAAAGTGAATGGTCTTTCATACAGTAAAATGATTTATAAACAGAAGCTCATCCTAACAAGGTGGGCTTCTCCTACTGCTCCAACAATCCTAGGCGGATTTTATGGAAGAGCCTTTTTAATCCGGAGGCGTTACTTTATTAAAAGGTAGTAGATCAAATGCTAATGTTATACCAGGGTATACGATGACTCTATGTAGCTTTAACATATACAATACAATTGATTCGATTTACGATTTTATTTTAGGGTGGTAAAAGATGAAAAAAATATTTTCTATTGTGTTATTAGTCATCGTAACAATATTAGCTTGTCTATCCGTTTCTGCTAATGAGCTCAGTATGGAGAGAGTAGAGAAAGAATACCATGGCGCTGCCAAAGCAATCAGTATCGCAACCGATTCTAAAGGAAACGTTGCTCTGTATTTTGACGATGACGTTATTAATATTTACCATCCAGATGGAACATTCTTTTACGGATTAAAGATGGATGTAGCTTCTTATGTCTGCGATTTTGATTCAGAGGATAATCTCATCGTCTTTACTGCTAAGGGGGATTACATCTATTACTTTAATTCAAAAGGCGAATGTGTCAAACAAGTATCCAAAGAGGATTTCATGGATCCTAGCGCCCTCGACAAGTATTATCGAGAAAGGATGAACCTACGAGAGATTGATGAAAATGGATTCCAGTATATTTTGGAGGCATCCTACGGCAAAACCAAGCTTATCCAACGGATGGACGATGGCTCAGAACGAGTTCTGTATGAAACAGAAAGTTCTACTGTAACAGGGAAAACTATTTTTGACGGTATTATTGCGATTTTATTTATTTCTCTTTTTGGTATTGGAATATTTCGGGTGTACCGTTTTGCTAAAAGTGGCGGTGTCCAACCACCTAACAATAGAAAAGTAAACTTTTGGTTTAACTTAACCCAAATTGGGCGTTAGCATCTGGAGCTGTATAAAGAGAGTCTGAATGCAAATATTCAGGCTCTCTCCAGAGGGGATGTTCTTGTCCAAACCTTAAGGCCTCAGTTTTACTCGAGATTACTGGCAAATAACAGCGATAATAGTTTATATAATAGTAATATTAGAATTATATTTTTTTATTTCATTGAAGAACTGTTCTTTCTTAATTACAGATATTATAATATTAGCTTTGCTCTTACATTTTATTTCAATTCTGTCAAAAGATGCACCAAGAGAAGAACAAGGATTATTAGTTATTGAAAGAGCAACTATATCACTGTATGGAATCTTCTTCTTTATAAAACCAAATTCGATAAGCAATGCTTCATTTTGCAGCTCTACATAATTATGAAATGCGATTGGAATACAAAATAATTCCACAACAATTAATACCACCAAATTGATAACCAACACAACAACATTTGTATCGACAAATGCACTAACAACAATAATAGGTATAAGCAATACAGAAACACCTATAATAATCGCATAAAACCACCCTGACACTTTTCCCTTAAATTTCATAATAACTCCCCAATCACTTTCTTCTTTTAATTATCTAGGTATGTGTAGAAAAAACAAAAAAGCGGGATTTCCTATCTGAAAAAAATCAGGCGGGAACTCCGCTTTGACTCAAAGAACATTTTTATTTTTTGGCCTTAAAAACCCACAAATCCGCATGAATAATAAGAAAAATGGGCCGGTCATTTAAAGTGACCGGCCCATATGGTTGCGGGGGTTCACAACATACATTACCGGAAATTTTGTTCGAATATCATACTTACATTCATTAAGCAACTTTTCCTTGACACATAAAGAACGGCGGTGTATCATAGAAATAGAAAAGGGCGTTGCCACAAGACGGTTAGCCCAGGAACATAGTGGAAAGATTTAACCGCTACATTTGGACGATGGGGCGGTTATTTCTTTTTGCTCAGAAATAGAGCAATGATATTGACGATCACCAAACAGAAGGCAAAAAGCCCTTCGTATGTAACCATCAGCACCACCCCCTTCCATCGGGGAGTGGCTAACCGCCTTTTTCGTTTGTGGCAACGCCGTTTATACTATAGCATATATTTCATGAGAACACAATAAGAAAGCCGCTCCCCTGTCGATTCAGGAGGGCGGCCCTTTTTTCGTGCCTATTTTGCAAATTTTTCCAGATATTCGGTGATGCGTTCGGGGGCACTGCCGTAATGTTCCCATGCATGAAACCC
>CAJFOZ010000056.1 GCA_904397895.1 uncultured Clostridia bacterium | reverse complement strand
AATTTGTTCCATCTGGGCAGTGCCCAGACCCATGTCGCGGGGAAGTTTTTGTGATTGCCCTTATCCTTCAGGCTCGCGGATCCTTTTCCCGGGTAAAAATTTATTCCGTTGGACAGGTTCCGCGTGCCTCATGAGTACAGGTTCTCTCCCATATGTCCCCGCGAAGTGACTGCGGCGAGTCGCCGCAAAAAGCCCCGCCTGACCAAAATCAGACGGGGCATGCATGCATTAAACCGGATAAATCAGATCAATACTTGGAGCGCGCCACATAATGGGTATGCAGCACATCGTGAGCCACATGACTGCCGGGCTTCTCCAAGAATTCCTCATAGATCTTCTTGAGGGTGGGATTCTCATGGGATTTGCGCAGAGGCAGACTCTCATCTTCCTCATAGAGAGCCGCTGCTCTCTTGGCCCGCAGATCCACAAAGTTGCGCACCACTGCATGCTGCACAGGCTGGCCGCCGCCGTTAACGCAGCCGCCGGGACAACACATAATCTCGATAAACTGATAATCGGCCTCGCCCTTCTTGACACGTTCCAGGATCTCCCTGGCATTGGCCAATCCGCTAGCTACGGCTACCTTCACATTCAAATCCCCTAGCTGATAGGCGGCTTCTTTGATATCCGCAGTGCCACGGACCTCGTGGAATTCCACGGGAGCGCTAGTATCGCCGGTGATCCATTCGGCAGCGGTACGCAGAGCGGCTTCCATAACGCCGCCGGTTGCGCCAAAGATAACGCCGGCGCCGGTGGCTTCGCCCATGGGATCGTCAAACTTCTCATCAGGCAGGTTGACGAAATCCAGATGAGCACGGCCGATCATCCGAGCCAATTCACGGGTGGTCAAAGCGATGTCCACATCCGGGACGCCGGCGGCATCCTGGCCATCGCGTTTGGTCTCAAACTTCTTAGCGGTGCAAGGCATAATACCCACCACTACAATATCCTTAGGATCCAGGCCCTCCCGCTTGGCATACCACGTTTTAGCCAAGGCGCCAAACATCTGTTGCGGGGATTTGCAGGTGGACAGATGCGGGATCATCTCCGGGAAATAATGCTCACAGTACTTGACCCATCCGGGAGAGCAGGAGGTGATCATGGGCAGGGTCCCGCCGTTTTTAATGCGCTCCACCAGCTCGTTTGCCTCCTCGACAATGGTCATGTCGGCAGCTAGGTCTGTGTCGAACACTTTGTCGAAACCCAGGCGACGCAGGGCTGCCACCATCTTGCCCTCCACGTTGGTGCCGATGGGCATATCGAAGCATTCGCCCAGGGTGACGCGGATAGACGGGGCGGTCTGGACGATAACCGTCTTGGTGGGATCGTTGAGAGCGGCCCAAACCTTATCGGTGTCGTCCTTCTCCCTCAAAGCGCCGGTGGGGCAGTTGACAATGCACTGGCCGCAGGAGACGCAGGGTACCTCACTCAAGCTGCGTTCAAAGGTGCAGCCCACGTGGGAATCAAAGCCGCGGGCGGCCACGCCGATGACGCCGATATCCTGAGCGGCGCATGCGGCGATGCAGCGGCGGCAAAGGATACATTTGTTATTGTCACGCACCAGGTGGATGGTGCTATCGTCAAAGTCGTAGTGGATGTTTTCACCCTCGTAATAGGTTTCATCCTCTACGCCGAAATCTTTACAAAGTTTCTGCAATTCGCAGTTACCGCTTCTCACGCAGGAGAGGCATTTGCGGTCATGGGTTGAGAGGATCAGTTCCAGCGTCAGCTTGCGGGACTGCTGCACTTTGGGGGAGTTTGTCTGGATCTCCATGCCTTCGTTGACAGGATACACGCAAGCGGCCACCAGGGATCTCGCTCCCTTGACCTCCACAACGCAGATGCGGCAGGCGCCGATCTCGTTAATTTCCTTTAAATAGCACAGGGTGGGGATTTCAATGCCGGCATACCGGGCGGCCTCCAGAATTGTTGAACCCTTCGGCACAGACAAGGACATGCCATTGATCTTAATATTTACCATTTCCATGACTGGCACACTCCTTCCTTATTTCTTGATAATCGCGCCGAAGCGGCATTTTTCCATACAGGCGCCGCACTTCACGCAACGGTCGGTATTGATCTTATGGACTTCCTTGACTTTGCCGTCGATGGCCCCCACCGGGCACTGTCTGGCGCACAAAGTACAGCCGCGGCATTTATCCGGATCAATATAGTACTGGAGCAAGCTCTTACATACGTGAGCTGGGCAGGTCTTATCTTTCACATGGGCGATGTACTCGTCGCGGAAGTATTGGAGGGTGGACAGTACGGGGTTAGGAGCCGTCTGGCCCAAGCCGCACAAGGAGTTATTCTTAATGTGATAGCATAGTTCTTCCATCTTGTCGATGTCTTCCAGGGTGCCTTCGCCCTTGGTGATCTTATCCAGCATCTCGTAAAGGCGCTTGGTACCTACGCGGCAGGGAGTACATTTACCGCAGGATTCATCCACGGTGAATTCCAGGAAGAATTTGGCGATATCCACCATACAGGTGTCTTCGTCCATAACGATGAGGCCGCCGGATCCCATCATGGAACCGATGGCGATCAGGTTGTCGTAATCAATCGGCACGTCCAAATGCTGGGCCGGGATGCAGCCGCCGGAGGGGCCGCCTGTCTGGGCCGCTTTGAACTTCTTGCCATTGGGGATACCGCCGCCGATTTCCTCTACGATCTCACGCAGGGTGGTGCCCATGGGTACTTCCACCAGGCCGGTGTTGTGGATCTTGCCGCCCACGGCGAACACCTTGGTGCCCTTGGATTTCTCTGTGCCGATAGAGCTGAACCATTCAGCGCCCTTTAAGATGATCTGGGGGATATTGGCGTAGGTCTCTACGTTATTCAAAATAGTGGGCTTGCCAAACAGGCCCTTGACCGCCGGGAAGGGCGGACGGGGATGCGGTTCGCCGCGCTTGCCTTCGATGGAGGTCATGAGAGCGGTTTCCTCGCCGCATACGAATGCGCCGGCGCCCAGACGGATGTCCACATCAAAACAGAAATCGGTGCCGAAGATGTTTTTGCCCAGCAGGCCGTATTCGCGGGCCTGGTCGATGGCGATGCGCAGGCGCTGCACCGCGATGGGGTATTCGGCGCGGACATACACGTAACCCTGGGTAGCGCCGATGGCGTAACCGGCGATGGCCATGGCTTCAATGACCGAATGGGGGTCGCCTTCTAATACCGAACGGTCCATAAATGCGCCTGGGTCACCTTCGTCGGCGTTGCAGCAGACGTATTTCTGGTCGGCCTTATTGGCTGCGGCCAAGCTCCATTTGCGGCCGGTTGGGAATCCTGCGCCGCCGCGGCCTCTCAGGCCGGAATCCAACACCACTTTGATGACCTCTTCCGGGGTCATCTCAGTGACGCACTTGGCCAACGCCTGATAGCCGTCATATGCGATATATTCGTCGATGACTTCCGGGTTGATGACACCGCAGTTGCGCAGAGCCAGTCGCATTTGTTTCTTATAAAAATCAGTCTCGTTCAGGGACTTAATAGTGTCCTCCTGGACCGTCTCCTGGTACAACAGGCGTTTGACAATACGGCCTTTGAGCAGATGCTCCTGCACGATCTCCGGCACGTCTTCCGGACGCACCATACTGTAAAATGCGCCCTCGGGGTACACTACCATAATGGGGCCCAAAGCACACAGGCCGAAACATCCGGTATGTACAATATTAATTTCATCGGTGAGGCCGGCTTTTGCCACCTCTTCCTTCATGACTTCTAAAATCTTTCCGCTGTTTGAGGAGGTACAACCAGTACCACCACAAATCAGGACGTGTGAACGATACATTGGGTTTTCCCTCCTTATTTCTGGGCTGCGCCGATTGTGAATTCAGTCACCACATTGCCGTTCACAATGTGGTCGTTGACAACGCGCACTGCCTTTTCTGGGGTCATTTTAACATAGGTAACCTTCTCCTGGCCAGGCACAAATACTTCCACCACAGGCTCATATTGGCAAATGCCGATGCAGCCCGTCTGGGTTACGACAACATGCTCCAACTTGCGTTTGCCGATCTCGTCCACAAACGATGTTAGCACTGGGCGCGCTCCTGCGGCTATGCCACAGGTGGCCATGCCCACCACAATACGGGTATCGTCGCCCATTTCCTCCCGCATCTGGATGCGGCTCTGGGCTCTTTCTTTTATAGCTTGAAGCTCTGCAAGCGATTTCATACTGTTAAGCACCTCCAACGATCTGTTCCGTGTTTTCCTTCAGATAACCGTCCACCCATTCCAGAACCTCCGGCGTATCCAGCGGCACCTCTGCGCCTAATTCTTTGCGCACTTCTCGTGTATCCAGGGTGAAGGATCGGCCATCTTTCTCTCGGCGGTAGATAAAATCAATTTTGGGGTTGCAGCGTATCAGGACATTGACAGTGGCCACCATATTCCCCAGCGGGGCCCGATCAATGTGGGTCAACCCAAAGGTGGCTTTGACCGTCGTTCCCTTCCCCGGGATGGATTCAATGGAGAATTCCCCACCGGCCTGCTCGGCCGCCATCTTAAACAGCGGGATCCCCAACCCCACTTTCCTCGTGGTCCGGCTGGTGAAAAAGGGATCCGATACCTTGCTGACTTGGGTCCTGGTCATGCCACGGCCATTGTCAATGATGTCAATGGACATCCGGTCGGCCTTAGTGTCTTCCACGATCACAATCTGGATCAGGGACGCACCAGCCGACACCGAGTTCTGCACAATGTCTAAAATGTGCAACGACAGCTCCCGCATGGCGGTTAATCCTGGTACTTGGCCAGGATGCTGTCTACATCATCCTCGGTCAGGCGGCCGTATACTTCGTCGTTGACGGTCAACACGGGCGCTAACCCGCATGCCCCGATGCAGCGGCATGCTTCCAATGAAAATTTGCCGTCGGGTGTGCATTCATCCGCACCAATCCCCAACCGCTCGGAAAGCTTTTCATAAATCTTGCCCGAGCCTTTGACGTAACACGCCGTGCCCAGGCACACCGATATTTTGTACTGCCCTTTGGGCGATAAGGAAAACTGGGAATAGAAGGTGGCTACACCATAGATCTCCTCCATGGGGATCCCCATTTTTTCTGAAATGATCTGCTGCACTTCCAAGGGGAGATATCCATAAATCTCCTGGGCCTCCTGCAGCACGGGCATCAGTGCGCCCTTTTGCCCTTTGTGAGACTCGATCACCTGTAGCAGTTTCTCTTCCTGCTCAGGGGTTCCCTTAAAAGGCAAATTGCCAATTCGCTTCTGCATGGTTCATTTCCTCCCTAAACTACTGTGTTATAGCATTTCAAAACGTGATCATCCCTTACTTTCATACAACAATCACGCGACTTATAACATTACGATTATACCAGATAAAAGGTTAAAAATCTACAAGAATCGGCATAAAAAATCGAAAAAATTTGAAACTTTTGAAAGGGATTTCTTTCTATTTGTTCGTTTGACGTACTGACTTAAAATCCACATCCCTTTTTATGATATTCTCCTAATATTTTTGATTTCACTTCTTTTTTCCCCCTCAAATCCCTTTTTCGAGTCTTTCACTTTTACTATATAAAATCAGTGCACATTCCTTTTTTCCCCTCTTTTGTTACTTTTTTTACCCTCTTGATACCTTTTCCCTATTTTCTTTACAAATTCGTAATCTCCCATCTTTTTTATGAAATTGTCTTGCACCCTTTCCAAAAATATCTTATGATGGATAAGCAATATAAAAAAGTGCAAGTGTACTGGCAATTTCAGCGCGCGATAATTCCATTTTCTCTTGCGCTTTTCGCTATTGACTTTATCATCAGAATTGAGGAGAGAATGTGGTTTTTTCTAGTTTAATCTTTTTGTTCGGCTTCTTTCCCATCTGCCTGGCCCTCTACTTCTTAGCTCCTAACTTGAAGGCTAAGAACATCATCCTGATGGTTCTTTCCCTTCTTTTTTATGCCTGGGGCGAGCCGGTATGGGTGATCCTACTGATTTTTAGCGCCATTGTGGACTTCGTCAACGGCCAGTTGATTGATAAGTACCGAGGACAGTGGCAGAGTAAAGCTGCTCTACTGGCTTCGGTAGTCATCAATCTGGGCCTTTTGGCTACCTTTAAATACTCCGGCTTTTTGGTGGAGAACATCAACGCCATCACCGGTTTGGGGTTGCCGGTCCCGGGCTTCTCCCTTCCCATCGGTATTTCATTCTATACCTTCCAGACTTTGTCCTATTCCATCGACGTCTACCGCGGCAATACCCAGGTGCAGAAGTCCTTTACCGATTTCCTATTGTTCGTCTCCCTCTTTCCTCAGCTCATCGCCGGCCCCATCCTGCGTTATGCCGACATTGCAAAGCAGCTTTCCGACCGCCGCACCACTTTAAAGGGCTTCTCCGCCGGCATCACACGCTTTGTCTGCGGTTTGGCCAAAAAGGTCCTCATCGCCAACGTGGCCGGCAGTCTGGCTACCCCCATCCTGGACGGCGACCTTTCCTCGGTCTCGGTTGCAGGCGGATGGTTCGCCATTATGCTCTACGCCTTCCAGATCTATTTCGACTTCTCCGGTTATTCCGATATGGCCATCGGCTTGGGCAAGATGTTCGGCTTCGACTACGGCGAAAACTTCAATTACCCCTACATCGCCCGTTCGGCCACCGACTTCTGGCGCCGCTGGCACATCTCCTTGAGCTCCTTCTTCCGGGATTACGTCTATATCCCCTTGGGCGGCAACCGTCGGGGCCTTCCTATCCAGCTGCGCAATATCCTTATCGTCTGGTTCCTCACCGGCCTTTGGCACGGCGCCAGTTGGAACTTCATCTTGTGGGGCCTCTTTTACGCTGTCTTCCTTATCCTGGAAAAGACCTTCCTGCTCAAAACCTTGGATAGGATCCCCAGTATCTTTAGCCACGTCTATGGCATCCTCATCATCCTGGTGGGATGGGTCTTCTTCTACTTCACTGACCTCTCCAGGTGCTTCCAGATGCTGGGCGTTATGTTTGGCATCGGCGCTAACGGCTTTACCGATGCCAAAACCTCTTTGGTATTCTTCAACAACCTCCCCTTTGTGATTGCGGCTGTCCTGGCCTGCCTGCCCCTCAAAAAGCTGGTCCGCTACGGCATCCATCGCATCGACCCCAAAACCGGAAGGTTGTCTATGGGCCTCTCCATGGGTTACAATACGGTGCTCTTCTTTATCTGCACCGCCGCTTTGGTTGGGTCCACCTACAACCCCTTCCTCTACTTTAGATTTTAAAAGGAGCCTTTGGTATGAAACGCCTTTATATCGCCGCTATTACCCTGTTTCTCGTGCCGATCTTCGCCATGGGCTTTATCAGCCTGGTGGACCAGGATGCCACTGTCTCGGCCAACGAGAACCGCAAATTAAAAGAAAAACCTACTTTGACACTCCAGACCCTCTTCGACGGTTCTTATCCCAAGGATTTTGAGGAGTATTATTCCGATACCTTCCCCTTCCGCGACGCCTTTATGAACGTCAACCAATGGGTCCGTAACCTCTTCACTTGGAAGGGCGAGGACGACGTTACCATCGTCGATCCCGGCCAGATCGACCACATCGGCGCCGGCGAGCATCTCGGCGATATCGATGACCAAGATCCCTCGTCGTCGGAATCTTCCTCCTCTTCGTCTGAGCCGGCTTCCTCCGCCCCCTCCTCGTCGGCCGACGCCTCTTCCCAATCTCCCTCCTCTCAGGAGGCTTCCTCCCCGGTGGAAGTCCCGGACGATGTGGAGGTCGACAACCACGGCGGCGTCATCATTGTCAAGGACCGCGCCATGGAGCTCTTCAGCCTCAACGAGAAGAAGCTCACCGCTTACACCGATACCCTCAACAAGATGAAGACACAGCTTCCTTCCTCCACCCGTGTCTTTAATCTGCTGGCCCCCACTTCGGTGGAGTTCTATTCCCCCTCTAAGTACCATTCCCTGAGCCAGTCCCAGAAGGACGCCTTCGATCTGGCCTATAGCCAGCTCCAGGGCGTCACCCCCGTCGACGCTTACTCGGCCATCGCCCCCCATACCGACGAGTACCTCTACTTCCGCACCGACCATCACTGGACCGCCCGCGGCGCTTACTACGCATACACCGCCTTCGCAAAACAGGCCGGATTCACCCCCGTGGACATCAACGACTTTGAAACTGGTCAGCTGGACGGCTTCGTCGGTTCCCTCTACCGCGCCACCCAGTCCCAGGTCCTCAAGGACAATCCCGATTACGTGGAGTACTTCCTCCCTAACGTGGAAAACGAAGGCATGTACTTCAAGAGCCAGGATATGACCAACGGCATCAAGATCCACGCCGTGGCCACGAAGGTCAATTCTTCCAACAAGTACCTGTGCTTCATCTCCGGCGACACCCTCCTTTCCCGCTTTACCACCAACGTCAAAAACGGTAAGAGCATCCTGGTCATTAAGGAGTCCTACGGCAACGCCTTCGTCCCCTGGCTGCTCAACCACTATGAAAACGTCTACGTCTGCGATCCCAGGCAGGGCACCATCAACATCCCCTCCTTCGTCCGGGACAACAACGTCAATGACGTCCTGGCCATCAACTACGCTTTCTCCGCCTGTTCCGGCTTTAACAAGTATATCGACAAGTGCCTGGACTAGCGGCCGTTTCCACGGCATCCAGCCTATAAAATCATTGCCCGCCGGGAGTGCTTTACAACGCAAGTCCCGGCGGGCTTTTTCTTCCCAAAAAAGGAGTACTGTACCATGGATTATAATATTTTGTGCATCCGGGATGCGCCTCATCTATCGGCCGCCGCAGCCCAATGGTTCCATGAAAAATGGGGCGTCCCCAGGGAGGAATACCTGTGCAGCATGGACCAGTGTTTGGCAAAACGTCGGGCCGTCCCCCAATGGTATGTGGTTACGCTTGAGGGAGATATCGTTGGCGGCGCGGGCGTCATCCAAAACGATTTTCACAATAGGAAGGATTTATCCCCCAATCTCTGCGCCCTCTATGTGGAGCAACCCCATCGCGGCCAAGGCATCGCCGGACGGCTACTGGACTACGTCTGCGCTGATATGAAACAATACGGCATAGAGGTGCTTTACTTGATCACCGATCATACCTCGTTTTACGAGAGGTACGGATGGGAGTTCCTCTGTATGGCCCAAGGCGACGGCGATGAAAATCCCTCTAGAATGTACGTCCATAAGGCCCCATAATATGCGCAAAAAGGCAGCCGGAAAAGAGATCCCTCTTCCGGCTGCCTTTTTTTTATTGATCTGTCGCAAGTTCCTCTTAGGAGATGAAAGCGTCGTGGATGGCGGCCACGGCCCGGTCGGCCATATCCCGGTCGATGATGACCGAAATCTTGATCTCGCTGGTGGAGATCATCTGGATGTTGATGTCAGCGTCGTACAGCGCTTCAAACATCCGGGCCGCTACCCCAGGATTGCTCTCCATGCCGGCCCCTACCACCGACACCTTGGATACATTATCATGACAATGGATGTGTTTGCATCCCACGATCTCTGCCATATCCTTGAGGGCGTTCATGGCCGTCTCGCCCTGATCCTGTGGCACGGTAAAGGCGATATCCTTCGTGCCGTCTCGCCCCACCGATTGCAGGATGATGTCTACATTGACGTTGGCACCGGCCAGACGGGAGAATATCTTAAAGGCGATGCCCGGCTGGTCCTTT
>CAJFOZ010000055.1 GCA_904397895.1 uncultured Clostridia bacterium | reverse complement strand
TCCGAAACCACGACGCGGGGAGGGGTTAATGGAAGTTTATTCTGATGAGGCACGCGTACCCATTTCAGAGTGAAGGACTCCACTCAAAGGAGAGGATACGCGAGCTACAAAAGGGGAAGGAATCACAAATTTTCCCCGCGACGTGGAAGCGGATTCTATCCGCTACCTGTAGATTTCGATTTCGTGCAGGGAACTACCCCACATGGTGGATCGGCTGATACAGTAGATCCGGACATACCGGGCCTTGACCGGTTCAAAGTCAATGGACTGGCTGCCGCCGGTGGACTGGTTATCTTCATACACCGTGGTAAAATCTGCATCGTCGGTACCGGTAGTGGATACCTCAATGCGATAATGATCGGCGTAGGCAGCTTCCCAGTAGAGGTCTACACGGGAGATATCGGTTTCCTCCTCCAGATCGATCATGATCCACTGGTTGTCGTTGTAGGAGGAAGACCAACGGGTGCTGAGACTTCCATCCACAGCGTTTTGGGGAGGATTGTTGTCGCCTACCGAGCTAGCCGTTACCGGTTTGCGGAAGGCCAAGTTTGCGTTTAACTCATGATCACGCACCGGCTGGACGACCGGTTCTGTAGCCTTGGCCAAGGGAGCGGCGCTGTCGCTGAGTACAAACACCTTGACGGAAGTTCCCTCCTGGCCGGCAGTATCCAAAGCGCTAAACCACACCGATGCTTTGGTCTGGTTATCAGCAAAGGAGACCTTCTGGATGCTGGTGGATAACATCTTACCACTTTGGTCGTACACAGAGGCCACAACATTGGCGGAGGACTTCATCCCAGAGGTATTGACTACGGTCGTCAAGACGTCAATACCGCCTTCTTCACCGTCGGACTGCTGGGCGACGGAAGTAGCATACCAAGCCGAATCCTCGCCTTCCTCGATGGTGGCGGCGGTGGTATTGAAGCCTTCCATCTTAAGGGTGGGCTCGTAGCCTTCGGCATCCTCGGTGTCAAACTGGATGTTGACCACCTTGGTCTCGCCGGGCACTAGGGCAAAGTAGTTGTCGTCGTACATGGTGGGCAGGACGCGCTGTTCGGTATCGCCCTTCATGACCTTTAGACGAGTCATAACGGCCACGGTATCGGTGTTGTTGGTCAGTGTGACCTTCATGTTAGTGACGCCGTCCTGAACGGTGGTTTCCTTGCTGGCGGTGAGAGCCACGTCGGGCAGGGATTCCATATCGGTGTAATCGGTGAGGCCGCGTTTGTTCCTCCAGTAGAAGTTGCTGGAGAGAACTTTGCCGTCGGCATCGGTGAGGGTCAGCTTGACAAAGTGGACGGTGGACAGATCAGAACCATTTAAACTGGTGGCGATGTTGACCACCTGGTTGGCACTGTTGGGAGCGGCATCCAAGGTATTTTCCAATTTGTCGTAAAGGGTGCCGTCCAGGTTATAGACTTCGGTGAACACCTTGATGCCGGGCAAAGTTTCATTGGTGTTGTTGATGACCTTAACGTCGTGATTCTTATAGTCGTACTGGACGTGGATGGGCTCACTGCCGATCTTGCTGCCGAAGTAGGCGCCGGTAACGTCAAAGGAACTGTCGTAGGTCTGCCACACGGTGGAAGGCCATGCCGACTGGCTCATCCAAAGCAGGATGCCGCTGCACTTCTCCCACATGTAGTTGTTCCAGGCCTCGAACATGGCCTTATTGGTCTCCAGATTGATCATCTGGGCCTTTAGGGTGAATTCCTCAAGACCTTCCGATTCACCATAACGGTTGTTGATTTCGTTGATGTACTTCTCAGCACCCTTGTTGCCGATGTCGGAGGCGCCACCCAAGTCATGGTACTGCCACATGTAGTTGATGTTCTTGCCGAAGGGCTTAGATTCATCTGTGGGAGGCCACCAATATTCCTCCTCCATCATCTCTTTCATGGATTCGTAGTTGGGGATGACAGGGGTACCGATCTCGGTGGTGAAGCCCTTGGACTCTTTGGCTGCGTCGTAGTACCAAGCAGGATCGTTGACGGCATAGGTCACGCCGCCGCTGACCTCGTCCTTGTTGGACTGGGTGATGTAAAGGCGGGTATCGTCTAAAGTGGAGCAGATTTCAGGGAGTAGGTCAAAGAGAGCACCAGCAGGGGTCCATTCGTTGGCGCCACACCATAGTACCACTGAGGCGTGGTTGCGGACACGTTCTACTTTATTGTATGCGTTTTCCAGGAAGGCACCGAAGGCCTCAGGGGCATAGGCGCCGTGGATCCAGAAATCGGTGTAGACCATGATGCCGTATTTGTCACAGGCTTCGTAGAAGGCATCGAAGTCGCCGGTACCCAGCCAGTCGCGGATCATGGTGAAGTTCATATCCTTGTGCATCTTGACGGCGGTATCGTATTCCTCATCGCCCCAGCTGAGCATGGCGTCAGGCATACCCCAGTTGCCGCCCTTGGCCATAATGCGCACGCCGTTGCAGGAGATCTGCATGTTTTGGTCGGGGTCGTCGGTATAATCGTAGGTATATTCGCGGATCCCGAAGGTCACCTGCTGGGAATGGGATACGGTTCCGTCGATTTCGTAGCTGAGATCCAGGGTGTAGAGGTTCTGGTCGCCGTAGCCGTTTGGCCACCACAGAAGCGGGGACTGGATGCGCAACTGCTGGAAGGTGTTGTGATCCAATGTCACCGGAACGGTGTCGCCGGCCGGGATGGAAACCTCCTGTTCAAAGGTGACGTTGCCGGGGTTGATGACACCCTTGATGACGCCGGTGACGTCTTTATCGCTGCTGTTGTGCAGATCGGCAGAGACGCGGATGTCGGCATAATCGGTGTTGGGCAGGGGCAGATCGGTGGCCACGAAGGGGGCGTCTACCGAGACGGCCTTGCGGGTGGACAGGGACACTTCTTTGACAATGCCGATGTTTCGGCCCGGGATGGCGGGGATCCAGTCCCAGGAACCGGAGCTGATGAAATGGGGCGTCCATCTGGTCTGATCCTCATCCTTGCCGGTGGGGAAGATATGGACGTTGATGGCGATGGTGTTTGTCTCACCGGGGATCAAATACTGAGATACGTCCAATTCCTCGCTCTTGAAGGCGCCCATGAGATTGGCCACAGGCTGGCCGTTGATGTAAACGTCCGACAGCCAGTTAACGCCGTCGATGTTGAGGATCATGCGCTGGCCGGCATAGTCGGCGGATAAATCGATATCCTTGCGATACCAGTAATCGACGTTGTAGTAGTCCTGGTCCAGCTTATCCATGTTGTCGGAATAGTAGGGGTCGTCGATGAGGCCGGCCTCATAGTAGCTGGTCAACACCGTGCCGGGGACTACGGCGTCAATCCACTTGTCGTTTTCTACGTCAAAGCCGGGGCTAGATACCGCGGCAGGGGTATCGTCGATGTCAGGCACACGGGCCAGTTTCCACCCGTCGTTTAAGGAGATTTCCTCCAGGACGGCGGTATCGTTTTGAGTGTCGGGGATGACCAGGGCGGGGCTGCCATGGATCTCAAGCTCCGAGATGGAGAAGTTGTCCCCAGCTCCTGCCATAGGCACCAGGCGGATATACCGGGCGGTCATGTGCTGGACATTGATGTCACGGGTGCCGTCCTCGGTGGCGTAGTGGGTGGGTGTGATGGGGGAGAGGTTGACGGTTTCTATGCCGCCGCGGCCGTTCTGAGTGGAATAGGCATCCACCCAAGTGAGGCTGTCGTCGGATACTTGGATTTTATAGGAGGAAGCGAAGTTGTCGTCCCACTGGATCTTGACGCTGCCGACGCGCTGTACGCTGCCAAGATCCAGGCCAATCCATTGATCCAATTTGCCGTCGGAGATCCAGGTGGTGGCGTCGTCGTTGTCCACAGCCCCGGCGGCATCGGTAGAGCTTGCCGAGACATAGGCGTCCCCGGACATGTCATAGGGGGCGTACACTTCCATTTCGGATACAATGTCTCCATTGCCGGTCTTGGTAGTACCGTAGACCCGGACGTACCGCGCCTCTGTGGGGGCAAAGAAGATGTCGTCCACACCGCCGGGGGCGTTGAAGATATCATAGACATTGTCCCAATTCTGGCCGTCCCGGGAGACCTGGATGTTGTAGGACCGGGCATAGGATTCACCCCAATGGAGGATGACCCGGTCGATGGTAGTAAGCTGTCCTAAATCGACGCTCAGCCACTGGAGGTCGGAATTTTCCGCCTGCCAAATGGTACTCTGGTCGCCATCGACAGCGTATTCGGGATGGTCGCCGCTGGAGGCCGTGACATCTTTGCCAATGGCCAGATTGATTCCCTTGCCCACATCGTCAAAGGTGATGCCCACGAGGGTGTCCAAAGCATTGTGGAGGTTTAAGGCCGCTTCCATCTTCTGCTCGATGGTGGCATTCTCATCCGCAGCGCACTGCTGGGCGGTGTCGAGGGCCGAGAGGAAGGCTTCCACATCCTCGGCGGGATAACGGGTTAAGTCGTTTGCCTGCTGGAAGGACTGGGCCTGGGCCAAGGTGTCATCCAGGTCATAGTACTTCATATCGGTGGCGTACACCTGGAATTCAAAGATAGAGGCCTTGTTCATGGTGCCCTGGGTAGGTTGGTCGATGCTCAACCGGACGTACCGGGCCAGGGTAGGATCGAAGTTTTCATCGTTTTGGAAACTGGCATTATATCGCTTGTCCACTACGGTGGTCCAATTCTGGTTGTCCAGGCTCACTTCGATCTTGAAGGCTCTGGTGTTGGAGTAATTGCGGGCGTCCTTGTCGCTATAGTTGACGATGGCCAGGCCGCCGTGCTTGAGGATATAGCGCCCCACTACGGTGGGCTCCTCTAAATCGATGGTCAATTGCTTGACCGATTCTTCCCCGGTGGATTCCCACTTGGTGAAGTCGTCGCCGTCAATGGCGTACTGGGCGTTGTCGCCGCTGGTGGAGGTCACCGGTTTGCCCTCGCTCACCAGATTGGTATAGGGCTGTTCCTCCACCGTTTGGAGGGAATTGAGATCCAGGCGGAAGAAACGTTCCCGGTAATGCTCATTTGTTTCGGTGCCGTGCCAATTTGGATTTTCGTCCTTGTTGGAATCCCAGACGTAGCAGTCGTAGGAGATGAGCAGTTCCCCGTCCTTGGAGAGCTGGGGATGGGCTACAGGATTGTAGGTGACATACCAAGCGTCGGGATTATCGAATTCATACAATTCGTTCTGATACTGCTCCATCTCGGGAGCCACATAGCAGATGGTGGGATTCTCAAAGGGACCCCAGGGATTGTCGGCCAGCATATACCCGATCTTTTCCGACAAAGCGCCGTCGGTGTAGGTCATCAGGTACTTGCCTTTGTAGATGCCGCTGTTTAAGTAAGTCACCGATACTTTGGAGGAGAGAAGCATCCGGGGCGTGATGATCTTGGTATCGTCAAGATTGTCTTTGGCGCCGACCTTCCATCCTTCTTCGGTGTAGAACTCCCACAGGTCGGGGTTCTCGATGTTTCCCTTGGTGGTACGGGCTACCACGGCACACCGCTCGGCAAAGACGCCGTTGGTAGCGCCGTACAGGTAGACGTAGCCGTCGGCCTTATCAGCGTCCACGCCGCTTTCCACGGTGTTGTCCAGGATACCGGTGGTAAAAATACGGGTATCGCTGAACAGGTCGTTTTTAAAACCAAGCCATTCATAGTCCGCCCAATCCACCTGATAGTCCTCGCCGATGGGGAATTTCACCATGGAGACGCCGGTGGTTTTAAATTCACCACCGCCCATAGCGTCCTCGTGGCCGGACAGGACATACAGATTGTCGCCGATGGCAATGCCGTCCTGAATCCAGAACATCTCAGGCACCACGTTGGAAGTGCCGCCTTCGTCGTTCTCGGTGGGGGGATTGCGCAGCTTGGACTTGTCGCCGCCTTCTCCAAAGACAAATTCCAGCTTGGATTTGTCTGGGCTTACGCCGTCAAACTCGGCGAAGACGTGGTTGGGCATTTGCAGCCAGTTGAGCAGCAGGCTTTGGGACAGATCCTTAAAAGAGGAGACATAGCTGTCGCTGAACATCCACACGGTAGGGGTATTCTCGTCGCCGCTGCCGATGGCGTCCACGCCGTTAAGGGGCACCGACACCATACCGTCGCCGGCACGCCAATCGTCTTCATCAGGATTGTCCAGATTGTTAAACAGCTCATTCCAATCCTCCGCCGGCTCGGCCTTGAGGGCGTCGGGGAAGAGGGTACGGTTGTTCTCCAGGCCCTTGACAGCCGCGTCCAGAGCATTGTACACTACGTCGATGTCGGCTTGCTCCGGCGGCACGGTCATGTCAAGGATCTCTTTGGCGTCGTCCAAAGCGTTTTTGTAGTTGTTGACAGCGCTTTTCTTAAACTGGGAAGGGATGGTATCCACGTATTTGGATTCTACCTGCCCCACCAGTTCTTCTAACGCACCGGTGTCCCCCGGCACGATGGTAATGCCGGAATACAGTTCCCACTCAAAAATGCTCAGCCAGAACTGAGTCTCGGGGAAGTAGATGCGCAGATACCGGGTGCTGACCGGGTCAAAGGACAGGGACACGGTTTTGCTGTTTTTCTCCCCGTCGGTAAAGGAATCCTTTTTCACCAAGGTATTCCATTGGGACCCGTCGTCGGAATACTGGATTTCAAATTTACCGTCCAGTGTGGGATTGGTCACATAGCCCTTGGTCATGGACTCGAAGTAAACGGTGGTTTTGCTGACGATTTGTTCCTCAGCAAAGGTCACCTGGACCCAACGTCCGGCTTCGCCGTTGCCGTCCTGGGCCCAGCGGCTGGACATATCGCCGTCAAAGGCCAACTCTGGGCCCCGCCCGCTCTCGTTGGAATTGGCCGAAAAGCTGTTGCCGGACAGGAGCGACAGATTCTCTCCCGTGTCGTCCTCGGCCAGGCTGATGGGCGACGACAAAACGGCCGATACCACCATCATGACAGACAGCACGATTGCCAGCAATCGTTTTTTGATGTTCACAAATTTTCACTCCTTTTTGTTTCTTTCTTATTGGGCTTTGGTTTCCAAACAGATCCTTCTTTTTCTTATGAGGCACCTCCCTTTTTGAAAAAATAGTTGGGCTAATTGGTCCCTTTTCAGGACGGGCAAGTTAGTTTGCAAAAGTGGGATTATTTTACACTGAAAAAAACGCTTATTTGTATCTAAACGAATAGTAATATTATAATATTTTTACATATTTTATGCAATAAATAAAAAATAAAAAGTTGACAAACCTGATTATCAAAGTGCTATTACGATTAAATAGCTGTGGGATGAGGGTGTTGGAGGCGGCCCGGATTGATCGGCCAGCAGCATGGGATTTTACTTTTTGTTGAGTATTGTTCGTAAAGAGGCAGTTGACAGGACACAAATAAAACGCGGGACTGCTTAGATCATGCAATCCCGCGTTTCTACTCTATAACAAGAAGGCATCCTCATCTTATGTGTAGTACAAAGGACACGGCCATCCTGTAAACTAGGGGAGGAAGGTATGCCGGACGCCGCCCATACCTAGCGTGGTTTTGATGCCCACGCCGGCATAGGATGAAAACAATAAAAGTACGTCGGCCAATTGTCGATGAAATCCCGAAAGACGGTTTTGCAGGCACAATGTCCCACAAAACCCCGGTATCCCGTTTCCCTTGATGGAGTAGAGACGGTCGCGCAGTTGAAACCGGGTACAGGATAGACCAAGAGCCATGGTATCCAGGCCTTGTCCATCCTCGTCCTCGATGGGACATTGGGGGAAACAACCGTTCCATTTTTTCATCAGGCTCTGCAAAATCAAGCGGGGCGTGGGGAGATTCTGATATTGTCCCCGGCTTTTGAAGGCTGTAGCCGTGACAAATGTGAGTTGATGCCTGCCGTTGCATGAATACGCATGCTCAAATAAATGTTCTACATCCGGAATCTCGTGGATCCAGCGTCTCATCACCGTCCAGGAGGTCCCATCCTTTCGCACCAAATAGTCGGGCTTCTGTTCCAAAACAGGACCTAGGGCCTTTTGGCTGCATTCACCCAGGAGATTGATTGTCCAGAGAAGGAGGCCATCCTCAGTCCGGGATACAAATTGGCTGACGGGTGACACCCCATCCTCATGCACCTGCCGGGCAAAGGACAGCGGTGCCTCCTCCAGCAGCGATGAATACAACCGGTATCCCAATTCCGGCTGGCAGCGGCTGGGAGGATTGGCTTGCAGCAGCAGTTGATATTGGGTCAGCATCCGGGGACTCCTCCTTTTGTCTGGATTGGGCGTCGGCTTGTGGGTGGCCTCCTAACGGGATGGGTTACGGCAGGTTCCTTCCTCTTTTTCCCGTTCCTGCCGGAGGGATTTCACATCCGGGAGAGGGTTGCTCTTAGAGCGGTGTTCACCCAGTTTCATATAGCTCGCTTCACAGCCCCCGCAGCGATCATGGCAGCCGTCGCAAAGGATCCTGTGAAGATAAAGAAAATCTTGGATTTCATCCCGGCTGCGGATGCTAGGATGGCCCTTGGGCTTTTTAATGTAAAATTTCTCACAGGCATAGGTGTCGTAAGCGGCGATATATCGCTGGATGGTGCTTTGAAGGGTATCTTCTTCCTTACGATGTTGCGTACCGCACAGCCCATCCCACGAGTAGAGGCTGTTGGGATCCCATTCCCGCAGGTCGTCGATGGTAAGGGACGTGCGACCGTATCCATAGGGCTTTCCCATGCCGACGCTTTGGTAGCATCCATCGTTCAGACGCAACGCCCACAAAAGCAGACCCAATTCGTCCTCGCGGAGGTTTTTGTACCGGATTACCCCGCTGAATCTGGTTCCAGAAGGCAGGGGACGCAGTTTGACTGCAACTTTTTTATTTTCCCCCAGACTTTGGGAATAGGCTTTTTTGAGCCAATAGTGCTTGTAGCCCCGCAGGGTGAAATCATCTTCCGCATAGTTTTTTCCATCCACCACGTAGGCGGCGTAATAGCTGGGCTTGGGCGACGAGAGAATGGTTTCCACAAGCTCCATCTCACGCGGGCTTCCCTGCACCTGAAGGTCGCCGAAGGACACCCGGGATTTATAGGAATACTTGCCCAGGGAGTATCCCAGCATGGCGCGAGGGTAATCCACCGGGATTTCAGGCCTATCCGTTTCCGAGGACTGCAAGGCGTTTTTCAACTTTTCAATCAGCTGCTTGTGATGCTCAGGGAGGCCTTCGGCAAGGGTATGCTGATATCCGATCCTGAAAAAGCGGCACATTCCGAAATAACAGTGGTTATTGTAGAGACGGAAAAAAACCGGTTTTTCCTCCATCTCCTCCTTGGGCAAAGCCCAAAAATCCACCTTTTTGCGCATTTCCCAATCGGCTTTGTAGGACACAATGTCCTCCTCGGGCACCTGGATGCCCTTTTCCTCCTGCCGCTGGAGGGGGAAAAGATAAAGGGGATTTTCATGTTTCCCCACCGCTTTTCCTGTGCACAGAAGCACGCCTGGTTGCATCTCCTTCGATGGGGGTGTATCGCCGTCATCTTCCCGCCTGGAGATATCGATGACCTCCTTGTCGGATACCCGGTACCATACCGGGATGTTCTTCTGATAAAGGCCTTCCCAACCCGTCAAACTGGCGTGGTTGCGCGGGATTTTCCGATAGGATTGATCCTCGGGATGGGGATACAAAAAATACTTTCCCTTCTCTTTGCGCAGGAATCCCGACTGAACCCTATCTTCTGCCAAGACCTCTTGATACTGTTTCTGAAGGGGGCCGTTGACGCCTTTGCTCAGGGCAGCTACTTCCCGGAAAAAGAGGCTGTAATCGTCCATATCCTCGTCGGGTATCATCAACCCAAATCCCAGCACCTGTATGTTTTGCCGCACCATGCCGCGGATGGTGGATCCGGGCAGTTGGAAAGAACCGTTGGGCCCGCGAAAGAAATGAGGATCATCCCTATTGCCATCCGAGATGAACACGGGTGTTTCGGCCGTCATGGTGATGTGGATCTCCCCGGTGTGAAGCTGGGGATCGATGGCGTCGTGAGGTGGAAGATCCTCGATGTCCTCATACGGCAGGAAAACCTTCTCGGAAAAGGGTACAAAGTTATAAGGAGTATGGACGGTATTTTGTCTTGTGCAATTTCTATCCATGGGATTTTTCTCCCTTCCAGCCGATCAGACGGGTGGTGGACCGATAGGCCTGTCCGTCCTCATCGAAGTCTATATGGCGGCATAGGGTGATGCATTGGCCCAATTGAGTGCCGACGAGTCCATACTCCTCCTGGATGAGGATGTCGTCCGGTTCCTCCTCCAGCGTCACCGCGTGAAGCTGATCGCCCACCCGGAATACCCGGATCTCTTTTGTTTTATCAAAAAAACGGGCTTCCAGCAATTGCCCCGCGTCTATGTCCTTCTGGGGTGTATGTCCCAGATGCATCAGGCTGTTGCATCGGATCATGGCATAGGGGAGGTATTTCCCCTCCTTTAACGCTTGCAGGGGATCCGGGATTTTAGTCACCTTCACGGTTGCCACCTCCCAATTGTCGGATCCATCCTTGTAAAAGCCCCTGGTCATCCTGCACGGTATAGTTACCTTCTTTGGACTGGAATGTCAAACAAGCCTCCCGGTTTTCTGGGGCGGACACGCGGATTTCCTCTACCTGAATGATGCCTCGTCCGATGGACGCGCCGCTGCCTAGGGAGTACAGTCCCAGCCCTAAATCCCGCAGGGCGTAAAGCAGCAGCCCACAGGCCGTGGCGTCCTGGGCGGGACAGGTGATCCGAAGGGTTACGTCGCTGCTGAGAGGTTCTTGAGTAAAGGGACCGCTCAGCATGACCCCGCCGGTAAACCGATTGATCCGGATGCGGGTGATTTTGCGTTTTTCCTTTTTGGATAAAAGCACGTCTTCAAAGACAATCCGCCCTTGTTTGCCGTTGTCGCCATTCATAGCCTTGCGGCCGAACAGGCCGGATACCACCTGTTCATCCATCCTTAGGAAGCGGGCGATGCTAGACACCCTGGCCCGGACCGCTCCCTTGACGGAGGATCCAGGTAGAATGGGAATTCCCCCTTCCGATAGGTTACCGGTGTAGCTACTGTCACTGTAATGCTGGGCGGCAGCGCTTTGGACGAGAATGCTGTCGGCATGGCCGGTGACGGTAAAAATAACCTCCTGACAAGCCAGTAATTTTGGCAATGTTAAAGGTTTTCCATTGTCCACGTCTTGGAGCCAATCCCCTCGGCCGGATGATTCCGTTAAATTGTATTCCTGCTTTTGCACCTGGATTTGTACCCGGCCGAATCCATTGGTCTTTTGAGCGCCTAAGGTGATCTGTCCACCGTTTAAGGCGGCCAGCATTTGTTCCACATATTCCAGTTCGTGGAGACGATCAGACGTCCCCAACCAGGTGACGGTAAACTGGAATTTGCATCCCGCACCTAGATGGGCGATATCGAATTTTCCGTTGGGCTCGGCGGCGCCTGTGCGGGGATGGATGCGCAGACGGGGCCGGACATACTGTTGCGCGTCGGGAGGGAGGATGCCGTCGGAGATTATCAGATGTCCCGGTGTCTTTTGGTTTCCAAAAAGCACATCCACCATACTGGGATAAACCTTTTGCGTCCAGCTGCGCAACGCCCCGGCAAGGGAACTGCCCTGCAAAAAGGCATGGTGATTGTGATCCTGGAGGATGGATTCGGTGTCCCCGTCGGCAGGGCCGCTGCGCAAAGGCGTTTTGCACTCAGCCTCCACCAGATACTTCACCGCATAGGTGAAGGTGGGTTTTAAAGTAGACGTCATGGATCATCCCTCCCGTCGGCGCCTTTGCGGCTGTAGTCCAGCAGCATGCACAGCAGTTTTAGCCGCTCCTGGGAAGAATCCTCACAGTCTAAACCCAACGTCTCATCCAACGGCTTTGTCAGGATACCCCAAATGCGCTGGAACGCCTCCTGGAACGGCCGGCTTTGTTTGGCACCTCGATTGTCTATGTTTTTCTTAAAATAGTCCGAGAGCTCCTTTAGATCCCCGTCCCCCTGCATGGCCTTTTCGCACAGGGACTGGATGGTGCCAAATTGGCTTTTTGACAACCGGCTCTCCTGTACCCATTGATTTTGATCCATCACCCACTGGTACTTGGCCCTGCGGATGCCCATGGCCTGGGCGTCCGGCGATGGCCGGGTGGGTTTGTGTTCCCGTTTGGCGTGGATCCCTGTGAGCAGGTCGGGCCGCAGGAACAACACCTGCCCGTACCCCTCGGAAGCACGCATGCCTAATCCGCGCCGTTGGATGTCCAGGATGCAATCCCGAGAGGGCGCGGCATCGCAACAGATCCGGAACAAACTGCCCCGGTCGTACATGGCCACCGATGGGGACCAGCATTGCCAGGTCCGGTTAAAGGACCCGTATTCCGACGTCGACGTGCTGCATGCCTCAATCCGGGCACGTCCCACCCCCAATGCTTTGGCCAACTGTACCTCGTCGATGCCACAGGGATCTCCTTTTTCGTCCACCATGGACAAAGGGGAGAGGACCAACAGATACAGACTGGTCCCCACTTCATCCTGCATTCGATAGCCGTAGTCCTCCCACCAGGAAGGTTGTGGGATGGATTCCGGCCCCCCGATCACCCGGCATTGGCCGAACCCTTCATATCGGTCGGCCCCCAGCCAGATGCTGGAACCAAAAGCTTCGCCGATGGAAGGGGCCAGGGATGGGTCGTCCAACAGGATGATTCCTTCAAAATCCTGCCCGGCGCTGAGGTAACGGGTCTGGAAGGGGAGGGTATCCTCCTCAGGATCAGTGTTCCGCTGGATGCGGGTGACGCCGCCGGTCTGGGCGTCCCAGTAATGGAGGGTCCCATCCTGTAAGGAGCAAAAGGATCCGATGTTAGCGTCCTTGGTTCCCTGGGGTCGTTTCCCGCCGGCTATGGAGCATTGAAAATCCCCGCCGTCCCTGCTTTCTACAAACCCTTTGAGGGAGGGCAGAATCCCATACTCCTGTACATCACTGCCCTCATCCCGACGTTCGACCTCCGGATCCATGGGAAGGGCGTCCAAAAAGCGGGTCCGGTGGGACAGTAAGACATCTTTGTGCAGCTCAAACCACTCCGGCATCCGGGACGACAAAAATCCCATGACCATGCCCCGGACGGCCGATCCTGGGATATAGGACCGCGTCTCATACCGGTTTCCGTAGCTTTGATCCAGATGGGTGATGAGTACCGGCATTTGGGTGCGCAACCGATAGCGGATGCATTTGGCCTCCGGCAAAGTGGGGACGTCCTCCCCGGAAAAGATGGGTTCGGATTGGACCCTGACCCGCCCGAACCCCCGGCTGCGCAGGGTACCTATCCACTTGATGCCGGCCAAAACGTTCTGAAGTAGGGGGACGTCTTGTTGCTGGCAAAGCAATTGTCCGCAAAAGCGCAGCCCTTTGACGATGCAGGAGGCGGTACGCAACGTCTTTTTCTTAGTGACGCCCTCCTCCAGGCTGGTGAACACACGGGTAGAATAGCAGTGGGAGACGTCTTTAGGGGCGTCTGACAGGGTGAAGGAAGTCAATTGGATGCGCCGGTCCCCAGCTAGGCCCTGCCAATCCTCTGCGCCCAACAGCGAATCTAGATCTTGGGGATCCCCGTTGGTCCAGGCCAACCAATTTTCCAGGCTCTCCCGCAGCAGTCCCTTGAAGGTACTGCCCTTGAGATAGGGGAATCCCTTCTCGTCTTGACACACGGCGATGTTTTCCCCGCCGGGGATACTGTATCCGGAACCGAAGATGGCATCCGACAATAAATCAATGGTAATGCGCAGTACCACACGTTGGTTCATGACGTCACCTCCTGGAAAAAGATGCAGTGATCGGCCATCTCCAAGGCGTCAAATAGAAGGCATCTTTTTTGATCCCCATCCAACTGCCGGAAAATCTCCTTTTCAAAATGATAGCTCCCACCAAACCATTTGCGATACTGTTCCATCCGTTGCTGCTCAGTGGGGAATTCCGCCTCAAAAGAGTGGTACAAAACATCCCCGATGCTGTTGCTCCTGAGAAAAAAACGGCTTTCCACTTCCCCCTGCTTTAGGGCGTCCCGCAACCCAAGGCGTTTGCTGCGGGCGGTTTTGTCATCCTCTTTCTGCATAGCCCGGCACATCCCCCGGAAGAAGGAATAACTTCGCACCCCTGCATCGGGACATCCATCTGGTGCCACAACCGTCACCGGACGCAGTTCCAATCGGGCGTTGTCCTGGGTGTTGTAGTCCTCCCGCAGCTGGGTGAGGCTATCCTTGAGTTGGCCGAATTCGATATGCCAATCCATGGCTGAGACGCGGCGCCCTTTTGGATCCAAACTGGCCGCGAAATCCTTGGCGTTTTGACACAATCGTTCCGACAAGTCGTAGGCCTGGTGGAAGGGGAATTTCTGATGTACCAGCGCTACCCCTGCACATGCCGCATAGGGGAGGCCGTCCACCGGGTTATTTAAGGACGCCAACCGCTCTAGGAATAGCCGGGCGCATTCTAAACCGATGGATCCGGCCGTTAGGAAACAGACGTCGTCCCCCGCCAGAATCAGTGGCCGAATGGGTAAAAAATATCTCCCGGACATCAAAACGTCCTGGGAGCAAACTTGGTTTACCATATCATCAAAGGCGGTTTGAAAATCGTGCTGGATGCCTTCGGAAAATTGACGAACTTTGGAACAGAACGTTTCCCAATCTTCACACCGAAACCGGCTATAGATTTCATCCACCCGTTTGCCCATGGCGTTGCCGTCGATGTGCACCACCGCTACAAAGGGATCCTCTCCAGCCAGGTCTTGTACTAATGTGGGAAACTTGTCGTCAAGGGAGGGGCAGGACAGATCGCCAAGCAATTGTTTGAGATTGCCTTGTTCAGCCATTTTGGGACGAAAGGACTGTTCATCCAAAACCTCCACGCCAAAGCTTTTTTGGCCCAAGGCGGCTTTCCGGAGGGACTTTTTCTCATCAAGCCGACGGATGAGCTGATGCAAATTTTCACCAGAGGCCATGCTGGAGTCATAGGGCATCTGCTTGACAAAGAGCTGGATACCGGGCAACCGCTCCAGGACAAAGCGCGTCACCTTCCGGGCAAAGCCGACGGCCTGGTCGGCCCGGTCGAATTGCAGGACGGTGTGGCCGCCGCCGCTGTACACCATATTTTGCTCCGGATCATAGAGATCCCCAGCCACCTGCTCAAAGAATGGGCCGCTGGTTACACAGCAGATGGCGGCCGAACGATCGACATTATCCCTCAGCTTTTTGCTGCTGAAGATATACCGTTGCTTTTGGGAGACCTCCAGAACCATCAGGATTTTTTCCAAAATGGGTTTTCCCCCTCTCTATAAGATTATCGGTCATAATTATACCAAAAACACCACAAAATTTCAACGGGATAGAACGAAAATATATGAAAAATTGTCGGGTTTAGCTGGACTGTGTCGGGACGGCGGAGAGAGAAAGGATCAATTGGTGCGAATCCTCCTCAACCGGCAGGGAAACAAGGCGCTGATATCAGGCGTTCGCACCGGTAAACCCAGCTAAAATCAGACCAATTGGGATGTATTTTGCCATAAAAACTTGAAAAACAAGAATACCTGTGGTAAAATAAAGATAGATATTACAAAAAGCATCGGTTTTATTTGCTGATTTTATTTGTTTTTGCCGATGCAATCCACCCCAACCCGGGGACGATAACATACTTTTTATGTCTAATCCGCGGATTAGACATGATGCAATCCACCCCAACCCGGGGACGATAACGGTACTTTTTATGTCTGCTTGCGCAAGCAGACATGATGCAATCCACCC
>CAJFOZ010000054.1 GCA_904397895.1 uncultured Clostridia bacterium | reverse complement strand
GTTTCCTGTACCTATTCGCCCTCCTTCCTCCACGCAATACACCGCTATACACAGATATAACCCTGCTCCATTTTAGGATAGCCCAGATAGATGGTGTCATACTGCTCCAGATGTTGCGGATAGGCCGCCAGCTCCGGACGGGCGTCCCTTTTTTGATCGTTTTTAGCCTGTTCGATGCACTGGGAGTAATCTTCCGAATAGGAAACCATCGGTTTTATTTGAAACAAATCCGCTCCCGTCAAATTCTGAAGTATCTCGGCGGCAACTTCTGTGTTTCCCTTGGATAGGTTCCGGATGGCCCCACATACGTAATTTTCACCGGCTCGTGAAAAGTAAAGGATAATAGAGGGCATATGTTCATCTCCCTTCTACTGCAATGTGTTATCTTACAAGATTAGTTTAGCCCATCCTTGCTTGACATGGAATCTCCAAGTGATTAAAATGGCTTTAACCAATGGTAAATACAAAAGGGGGAGAATGGGATGTACAATAGCTTGTTGAAAACGTTCCTTTGTATTGCCGACTGCGGCAGTTTTAACAAAGCGGCAGAACAGTTATTTTTGACCCCTACGGCCGTGATGAAGCAGATGAATTTATTGGAAAAACATTTGGACCTACAACTGATCCAACGCACCAATCACGGCATTACTTTGACGGAATGCGGTCAATCCATCTACAAAGACGCCAAGTTTATGATATCCTATTCCGATCAGGCCATTGAAAAGGCCCGCAAGATCCAAGGAGAACAGAGCCAGGTCATCCGTGTCGGCACCTCTATGCTCAATCCATGCAAGGTTTTTATGGATATCTGGTACCATGTAAGCGATCGATTTCCTCAGTTTAAAATACAGATTGTCCCGTTTGAGGACGATCACAATGGGATTTTATCGGTCATCGATAAAATTGGAAACCAGTTTGATTTTATTGTGGGCGTGTGCGACTCCACCCAATGGCTCGATCGATGCAATATGTATCAGCTGGGAACTTACAAAAAATGTGTATCCGTGCCCCTAGGGCATCGGTTGGCTGGTAGGAAAAGACTAAAGGTCAGCGATCTCTACGGTGAGACCTTGATGATGGTAAAGCGGGGGGATTCGCCTCTCAACGATTTCCTAAGGGACGATTTGGAGCAGAACCATCCTCAGATTCACATTGAAGATACCGAACAATTCTATGATATCCAGGTCTTTAACCGCTGTGAACAGACGGGAAACGTGCTTCTCAATTTGGAATGCTGGAAGGATATCCATCCCTCGTTGGTGACCATACCGGTGGACTGGGAATATGCCATTCCATATGGGCTGCTGTATCCGCTAAAACCCAAAAAGGAGATTTTGAATTTTATAGAAGCGGTCGAGTATAGCCAGCAAAAATAGGCAAGGAAAAGGACTAGGCTCCTATGCCTAGTCCTTTTGTACAACAGATTACAGGGTGGAGAGCGAAGAGAGGATGTTCTGCTTTAATTGATCCAGGGATGTTATGGTTTGGCCGTTTGGGGACGACTTAATGGTCACAATGGGATCCAGTAGTTGCATTCCCTTCATCTCGCTTAACAACGCCTTCATTTGATTGCCGCTGGCTGGAACCCATGAGCCGTTTTGGATCAATGCTACGGTCCTATTTTGCAAATTGAGCGCCTTCATATCGTGCAGGAAATTGAGCATGGCGGGGTAGATCCCATTGTTATAGGTGGGCGAGGCAAGTACCAGATGGCTGCATCGAAATACCTCGGCGATGAGGGTGGAGACATGGGTGCTGGAGACGTCGTAAACAGATATATTTTTTACACCGGCCTCCACAAGGCCTCCGGCCAACAGATTGACGGCGTTTTCCGTATCGCCGTACATAGAGCCGTAAAAGATAGCTACCGTATGCTCCTCCGGTTCATACCGGCTCCAATGGTCGTATTTGTCTAAGAGATACCCCAAATCGCTGCGCCAGACAGGGCCGTGCAGCGGACAGATCATAGCAATGTCTAAGCCGGAGAGTTTCCTTAGTGCAGATTGTACTTGCGGCCCGTATTTGCCCACGATGTTGCTATAATAACGCCGTGCGTCCGACAGCCAATCCCGATCAAAATCCACCTCATCGTTAAACAAAGCCCCATTTAAGGCCCCAAAGCTGCCAAAGGCGTCGGCGGAAAAGAGGAGTTTTTCCGTTTCTTCATAGGTTACCATAACCTCCGGCCAATGGACCATTGGGGCGAAATAAAAGCGAAGTGTGTGCTGCCCAAGGGAAAGGGTATCGTTCTCCTGAACGGTTATGGTGCGTCCTTCCAGCTCCATGTTGTAAAACTGCTGGATCAGGGGGAAGGTCTTGGGATTCCCGACGATTTTTAGATTGGGGAACCGAAGCATCAGATCGGCGATATTGGAACAATGATCGGGTTCCATATGGTTGACAACCAAATAATCAAGTGTCCTTCCATCCAAAACAAAAAGGATATTTTCTATAAATTGGCGGGAAATGGAGGAGTCCACCGTATCGATCAATGCGGTTTTCTCATCCATGATTAAATAGGAGTTGTATGCCACCCCGCGGGGGATAGGGAATAGGTTCTCGAATAGGGCCAGACGGCGGTCGCATCCGCCTACCCAGCTGACGGAATCGGTTAATTTTCTAGTACAATGCATACTGATTGCTCTCCTTTCATACAAAGGGGGAAACGGTGCTGTTATTTGGCCCCTTGATTTTTGACAGCCAGCATCTTGGCCTTTACCATCTGCTCATCGCCAAGATAGCGATGGCCCACGGCTTGTAGCTGATGGTTCAACTCATAAACCAGTGGGACTCCGGTGGGGATGTTCAAATCCAGGACTTCTTTTGCAGAAAGATGATCCAAATGCATCACCAGAGCCCGCAAGGAGTTGCCGTGGGCGGCAATGAGTACCCTTTTGCCCGACTGGATGTCCTTTTGAATGTGCTGCTCATAATAGGGGACAACTCTTGCAACGGTATCTTTCAGACTCTCTGCCAAGGGAAGCTGGGAGGCGGGGACGGATTGGTACATAGGCTGCAAAGCAGGGTTACGGGAATCGTTTTTATCCAGAAGAGGGGGGCGGACATCGAAGGAACGCCTCCATATTTTCACCTGTTCTTCCCCGTATTTGGCCGCGGTTTCCGATTTGTTGAGTCCCTGTAGGGCTCCATAATGGCGTTCGTTCAGCTTCCAGGTTTTCACCATGGGGATCCACTCCTCATCGAGCCCCTGCAACACATAGTTGGCCGTATGGATAGCCCGTTTTAAGTAAGAAGTGTAGCACACATTAAAATGAAATCCAGCATCCTTTAAAAGAATGCTTCCCTGAATTGCTTCTTTTATTCCACTTTCCGAAAGATCTACATCGGTCCAGCCGGTAAAAAGGTTTTCATGATTCCAAAGACTCTCTCCATGTCGAATCATCACCAATTGATAATGCATCGTCCATACTCCTTTGCCAAGATAGATTTTATAGTTGCAGCGCATCTTTGTCACAGATTCGATACGCTGCTGATGGGAAAAGCTTGGAGTTAGTTATAACTAACTTCAAGGAGAGCATACACCTTTTTGAGCCAAAGATCAAGTCCCTTCCAGCAAAAGATGTGTTTTAAATCCAATGGATAAGAGGTTGTTTTTGTGTGGGGGATGTATTATAATAATCATCATAAGTTAGCTTTAACTAACTTATAGCATTCACAAAATAAGGAGGAAAGAGGATGCAACCTATTTTATGGGCTTCTATTGGAACGGGATTTACTTTTTTGATGACGACGTTGGGTTCAGCCATGGTCTTCTTCTTTTGGAAAGCTGTCAATGCCAAAATCCAACGCATCTTTTTGGGATTTGCAGCAGGGGTTATGGTTGCAGCATCGGTGTGGAGCCTTTTGATCCCAGCCATCGAAGAGGCGGAGTCAACAGGGGGGATCGGATGGATCCCGGCGGCAGGAGGATTTATTCTTGGCATCGCTTTTCTCATGATGATGGATGTATTGCTTCCGCATCTGCATTTGGACGCCAACCAACCGGAGGGGCTAAAATCATCCTGGAAGAGGACCACGTTGTTGGTATTGGCTGTAACGCTTCACAACATTCCAGAAGGCATGGCGGTAGGGCTGTCCTTTGCATTGGCGGCCCAACACGCTGGGGATGCTGCCACCTTGTCGGCCGCTATGGCGCTGGCGTTGGGGATTGGGATCCAAAATTTTCCGGAAGGAGCGGCTATTTCTCTCCCATTACGGCAAGAGGGCGTTTCCCCCAGAAGAGCCTTTCTTTACGGCAGCATGTCGGGCATTGTGGAACCTATTTTTGGAATCCTAGTGGTGTTGGTGGCGGGAAGCATCCAGCCGTTGATGCCGTGGCTTTTGTCCTTTGCCGCCGGCGCCATGATGTATGTGGTGGTAGAGGAGCTGATCCCGGAAGCGCATTTGGGCGAGCATTCTAATGTAGGAACTCTAGGAGTGATGGCTGGTTTTTTGATTATGATGGTTTTGGACGTGGCTTTGGGATAAAAAAATTTTTCCTAAATGAAGAATGCTATCTTAAAGAATTTGAAAAGAAAAAGGGGAACCAATACGTATTGGTTCCCCTTTTATTCATAGATGTTAAAATAGCATTTGGCTGATTTCCACTTGACGATTGTACTTTTGGATGCATTGAATTTGACGATGAAGGTCATTGGCGGTGCGAATTACATGGTTGTATTGATGAAGCTCCATTTGCAGAGAGACGGGCAAGGACAAAAAATAACGTCGAGAGCTTTGGCTATTCCGGATAAGAGCATGCAAATCCTTGTACTGCATTTTGAGTCACCTCAAAATTATTGTTTGGACGTCCTGCTTAAAATATACTTGGTCAAAATTCATGGGTTCCATGAGTAGAAATTGTAATACAAACCGCTTGTTTTAGACAATTGATTGTGTTAAAATAAAAAATAGATAAGAGATATAGTTAAATTGCCATAAGCAGTTGCAATGCTTATTACCAGTGGACCGAGAGGAGAATCTATTATGAGTTTTCGAATTGTTACCATCAGCCGGGAGTTTGGCAGTGGAGGACGCAGTATTGGAAAAATGGCGGCAGAGAAATTAGGCATTCCATACTACGACAATGAGTTGGTAACCAAAATCGCGGAGAAAAGTGGATTTGCCCAGTCCTTTATCAAAGAACACGGGGAGGAAACCAGTGCTACAAGCAGTCTACTTTTCAACCTGAGCAACTGGGGAACATATTACAATTATACCGTTTCAGATCAGCTTTATTTTGCCCAGCGTAGAGTGATTGAAGAGTTGGCCAACAAAGAGCCTTGTGTGATAGTGGGACGCTGTGCTGACTATATTTTACGGGATCGCACCGATTGCCTTAATGTCTTCATTCACGCCAATATGGAGTTTAAAAGAAAACGCATCGTAGAGATCTATGGGGGGCAACAGGAAACCACGCTGGATAAAAGGATTCTGGAAAAGGATAAGCGGAGAAAAGCTTATTATAAACATTATACTAACCAATCCTGGGGCCAAATGGAAAATTATCATCTGTGTTTAGATAGCGGCGTCATCGGGCTTGAGAAATGTGCCGATGTCATTGCCCGGCTCATGAAGCCCAGCCGTTGAATTTGATGTCCAATTGATTATAGGCGGTTGACTTTATTTGACAAACGAAATATAATTAGTAACACAAAAAGCGGTACGTCAAAAAACAGGGCGTACCGCTCTTTTTTACTAGACTGGTCAGGCGGGGAGAACTGTTATGAAGCAAGCGGTATTGGCAGTGCATTTTGGAACGAATCGTCCGGATGCCAAGAAGGAAATGGATTCTATGGATACGGCTATCAGAACAGCTGCGGCAGAAACGGCTTTTTTCCCAGCGACAGCTGGAGCCTTAGAGGAAGGCCTTAGTACTTTAGAAAGGGAAGGCTATACTCATGTAGTTGTGCAGACCACCTATTTGTTGGACGGCATCAAATACCGTGAAATACGATCTTTTGTGAATAGGTGGAAGTCGAAATTTATCCAGCTGCTTTTGGCCGATCCCTTGCTCTCCAGCACGGCTGACCTGAAGCGCCTAGCCGATGGGTTGAATCAATTGTACCATTCTGAAGGCAATCGGATGTTTGTGATGATCGGCCACGGAACAAACTGTTTTTCCAATGCGGTATATCCCGCTCTACAGGGGATCTTTCACATGATGGGCCGGGATGATATTGTGGTGGGTACAGTGGAGGGCTTCCCTGATCTAGAGAACGTGCTAAACTATTTGTCGAGCTCTGAATGTACGAGGTTGCACCTGATCCCGCTGATGATGACGGCGGGAAAGCACGCCTATCACGACATCGCCGGGGAAAAGGACAGCTGGAAATCCAGGTTGGAACAAGCCGGCTATACTGTATCCTGTACCATGCAGGGACTCAGCCAATTGCCGCAGGTCCAGGAGATCGTAGCGCAACATTTAATGGATGTTATGAGAAAAATAAAATAGCGGGAGGTTTCTGATTTGAGAGGATTTCGATTGTTGATGGCGATGCTGATCACATTATGTCTGTTTACAGGATGCACAGCTGGGGAAACAGGGCAACAATCCCCTTCTATTCAAAGCTCCAGTTCAACACAAGACGAAAGCTCAAGTGCCGGCCAATCGATGACGTTTACCGATGCTATGGGCTACGAAGTGACGGTTGCCAGCTGGGACCGAGTGGTATCCCTCTACGGCAGTTTTGGAGAAACTTGGGTATTGGCGGGAGGAAAACTGACGGGAACCACCAACGACGCCATTAAGGAACGCCATTTGGAATTAGGGGATGATGTGGCCATCGTGGGAACGGTCCAGCAGCCTAATTTGGAAGAAATCTTAGCGTTAAATCCGGATTTTCTTATTCTGTCGGCCGATACCGCAGAACATGTGGACCTGCATCAAGCCTTGACTGAAGCCAAAATCCCACATGCTTACTACCGCGTGGATGAATTCTCCCAGTATTTAGACATGTTGGAACAATTTTGTTCCATGACCGGCCGTCAGGATCTCTATGAGAAGAATGGATTACAGATACAAAAACAGATTGACTCCACTTTGCAAACAGTAAAAGGGCAGCCACATCCGTCGGTTTTGCTCATCCGAGCTTTTTCCACCGGCGCCAAGGCAAAAGGAGAGGACAATTTAGCCGGCGTCATCCTAAGGGATTTGGGAGCGGATAATCTGGTATCTCAACATGAAAGCCTTTTGGAAGATGTGAGCATTGAGGAGATCATCGCCGCTGATCCCGATTTTATCTTTGTGGTGACCATGGGATCCAGTGAAGAAAAGGCGCTGGCCTATATGGAGGATCACTTGGAAAACAATCCGGCTTGGGCAGGGCTTACAGCGGTAAAGGATGGACGTTATGTACTGCTGCCTAAGGATCTTTTCCATTATAAACCCAATGCCCGCTGGGGGGAGAGTTATGCCTATCTTGCGAAAATCCTGTACCCGGATCTTGCCGCCCAAATCCAGTAAAGGAAAATGGGGGATGCTGGGGATCCTGTTTTTTCTATTGTGCGTGGCGATTTTGGCCAGTATCCGCTGTGGAAGTCAAAATTATTCCATTGGGCAGATTTTGTCCTCTCTCCAGGCCGGTGACCAGGGGGATACCATCTGGCGCGTGGTGATGCATGTACGTCTTCCGCGCACCTTAGGCTGTCTTTTAGCCGGATGCGCTTTGGCTGTGGCCGGTGTGTTGATCCAGTCGGTGCTCAACAATGCCATGGCCAGTCCCAGCGTCATCGGCGTCAATGCCGGAGCGGGATTCTTTGCCCTGTTGGCGGCTATTGTATTCCCAGGTGTATCGGGGCTTGTATCAGCGGCTTCTTTTGTGGGCGCACTGCTGGCCACTCTTCTGATTTATGCTTTGGCGTTGCGGGCAGGACTCTCCCGAACCACCTTGGTTTTAGCCGGTATTGCCGTCAGCAGCATGTTGACGGCGGGCATCAACACCATCACTCTTTTGTATCCGGATGCCGTCATTGGGGCCACGGGCTTTATGTTAGGCGGATTTTCTGGGGTGACTTTTTCAGCTATCCAGGGGGCGGCTTTGTACCTCTTGATTGGTTTGATTATGGCGGGATTTTTGGCAACCGATCTCAATGTGTTACAGCTAGGGGAAGAGAGTGCCGCCAGTTTGGGACTGCACATCGGACGCACCCGATTCTTAGCCATTGTAGCCACCGCTTTGTTGGCCGGAGCAGCCGTCAGCTTTGCGGGACTTTTGGGATTTGTGGGCCTTTTGGTTCCCCACGCCGCAAGGCGGCTGATTGGGAATGACAATGTCTGGCTTTTGCCGGCTTCGGCTTTGCTGGGCGGCGTGTTTGTAATGGCATGCGACCTATTGGCGCGGATGCTGTTTGCTCCCTTTGAATTGCCGGTGGGTATTGTGATGTCTTTATTAGGAGGGCCGTTTTTCCTCTTCCTACTCCTGCGGCATAAAAGGAGTCGTGTGTATGGTTGAATTTCGTCATGTAACAGTTGGATACGGAGGGGAACCGATCCTAAAAGATCTTAATTTTTCCATCCCGAAGGGGAAAATCACCTCTCTGGTCGGCCCAAATGGATGTGGAAAAACCACTTTGTTACGAGCTGCCGCGCGACAACTTCCCCTTTTGAAGGGGGAAATCTTACTTAAAAATCGTCCTCTTTGCAGCTATGGACGAAAGGAATTTGCCCGTACAGCGGCTTTTTTGCCACAGATGCGCAGTATCCCATCCATAACCGTAGAGCGTTTGGTATCCCATGGCCGGTTCCCCTATTTAGGGCTTTCCCGGAAAATGAGACCGCAGGATCGCCAAGCCGTACGGCAGGCCATGGAATCCACAAGGGTCTCCCAGTGGGCCGCCAGGGACCTGACGGAATTATCAGGCGGCCAGCGCCAGAGGGTTTACATTGCCATGGTTTTGGCTCAGGATCCCGACATTATCTTTTTGGATGAACCGACTACCTATTTGGATCTAAAGCATCAATTTGAACTTTTGGAACTTTTGCAAAGCCTCCATAACGAAGGGAAAACCATTGTTATGGTGTTACACGATCTATCCCATGCGCTGCGGTACAGCCATCGGGTTGTGCTTTTGGAGGAGGGGCGGCTTGTAGCTGATGATACTCCGGATGTCCTATTTCAAAAAAAATATCTGGATCGTGTTTTCCAGGTGTGCACCCATCGGGTGGAAGATGCCTATTATTTTACACCTCAAAAAGACTAATCTGTGTTTTTTAGTGCAGATTAGTCTTTTTTACGCAATCAGATGGGAAAACATCGAATTTATTTGTCGAAATGACTGTTTTAAATCCATAAAAATGGTTAAAATCCAGAAAATATCAATGGATGGGAAATTCTTGTTGACAAATTTTGCGACATTTTGTAAAATAACAAGCAGATACCTAAACGGGAAATCAAGAGGGAAAGGGCGATGATATGGCGGAACTGATTGACGACGCGAAAAAAATGCTGTGTATTGTAGAGATGACCAATGAACTTCCGGTTTTGCGGGCTAAGCTGGGACTATCCCAGGAAGAGATAGCCGATAAATTAGGAATGTCTCGACAGACATATAATGCAATTGAATGCAAAAAGAGATCAATGGGGTGGAATACCTGTTTGTCGATGGTCACATTTTTTTACCACAATCCCAAAACCGCTGTGATGCTCAAAAACAGCGGGCATATTATGGATTTGGTGAACGAAGTATTGACGTAATACCATGAGGGAGAATTGCAGGAGGGTGTTATGGCAGAACTGATTGGGTTAGCGCTTATTATCTTGGGCATCTATTTGTTTGTGGTATATGTATTGCCCTTTGTGGCTGCTGGAGCGGGAATTGCAGCCGTCATCATTGCATGCATTGCCCTTTTGATGGGGCTTTTCACGGCGCTGAAAAATTATATAAAGGCCATCAAACAAGAGGTCCATCTCGTGCATTGGACTTGGGAAAAGGGCGATGAGCCAGCCATACGGAGTTACTTTTTTGGTCCTGGCTATGTCCAGCTTGGCAAAACCATAAAAACAGCCTTTCGATTTAACGCGGACTCCGGCAAAAAGGTCAATGCCACTGCCGCACGGTTTAAGGGAACCGGAGGCATCTGGGGTGCTTGCAAAACGGTAGGCGCGTGGATTTATCAGCTGGTATCTTACATCATTATCTTTTTGGTTGGGACGGCGTTGTGTGTAGTATTCAGTTTGATCCACGGCTCTATTACCACAGCGTTCATGCTCCTCACCTATGTGGTTTTCTCGTTGACATGGTTGGTGGATCGGCTTTATCTCATCAAAAATAAGATTCGTTCCGATTGTCCTCACTGCCACAGCCATTTTTTGATTCCACATTTTATGTGCCCCAAATGCGGCGAAATCCATAAGAAATTAGTACCTGGCCCTTACGGCATCTGGAAGCACACATGTACGTGCGGCCAGAAACTGCCTGCCACCTTTTTCAATGGCCGTTCCAAGCTGGATGCCTTTTGTCCAAACTGCGACGCATCGTTGGTGGCATCCAATGCACGGCCTATTGTGTTCCAGCTGGTAGGTGGCAGCAAGGCGGGGAAGACGGTTTTTATGGCAGCGTTTTTCCACGATTATCTGGAGAAACTTTCGGCCAAAAAATCGGTCCAGGTGACCATATCGGAACAATATCGCCCTTATTTCCAAGAGCTGGAGCAGTGGTATCAAGGTATCGACTGTCCCGCTACCGCCCAGCTTAACTCTCAGATGTACCCATTGCTCATAGACAGCGACCTGGGGGTGCGCAGGCAATTCTCCATCTATGATATTGCAGGGGAGATGTTTGACGGTTATACTGCCGACAATGAAATCCAGCAACAGCAGTTCCATTACTGTGACGGCCTTATTTTTCTAATCGATCCCTTTAGCAGTGGGAAGTTGAGAAGTGAGCGGATGCAAACCGGGGAAGATATGTCGGACTTCAGCGATATGGCGGCTGAGGATGTGGCCACCAACTTTATCAATTATTTGATCCGCACCGGCCATGCCAAAGCGAACACACGCTGCAACATCCCTATTGCGGTCGTGGTTGCCAAGGCGGACGTCAAGGAGGTCAAACGGGTTGTTGGACCGGCCAAAATCCAAAGCATTATGCGGAAAAACCCGGAGAAGTATCAGACATTGCAGCAGGCCCGGGATGAAGAATGCCGCAATTTCTTATTGGACATCGGCTTATCGGCCACAGTGGAGAGCTTGGAGACACAGTTTAGCAATCTTCACTATTTTCCGGCCAGCGCCATGGGGCATACGCCAGACGGTTCTGAATATGAGCCGTGGGGCGTCACAGAGGCGGTGGAATGGATGCTTCCCTTGGCGGACAAAGATTTTGCCAATCTTGTCAGTGAGCCTGTTGAGACAGTAGATACAGCGGTATAAAAAGGAGTGAAATACATGGCACTAGATAAAAAATTAAAAAAAGATATGATGCACGGAGCGGGCAGTAATACAAGCGATACCCCGGAAGAAACCGTGTTTCCAGATCCAATCCTTCCACCAGCTGAGGATCAAACACAGATCCAACCAAAAGGATCGTCTTTTGATCCTATGCCTCCCATGCCCTCTTTTGTGCAGGGGCCGGGCAGGGAACAGCCGGCTGCTGCTGAACGTAAGGTTTCGACAGATGATCTAGCATTTGCTTTGAAAGATATCCAGCGCCAAGTTGAGCAAATAAACCAGAGCATAGAAAATATCGGCCAGCAGCTGTTGGGACGAGATCAGAACATCAGTGAGAGTATTGCTAAAATGTGCCAATGCATCCAAAGCAAAGCAGGTGCGCAAGAGAAGCAAACAGATTCCGTTTCGCCTGAGCAATTGAAGGCATTGGAAGCGATGCTACAAGCGGTTGCGGAGAAACAGGACCGCAATGACCGGCAGATTACCCAGACTTTGCGGGAAAATGCCAATTTCCAGATCCAGGTGCGCCAAGGGATGCAGCACGATCTGGATGAACTAAAAGCCCAATGCAATGGAGAACAGTTTAATCCTATTTTAAAAGAAATCGCCACCATGTATGTGGAGTACCATAGTTTGCTGGAGGAGGATTTGGAACCTCGTGTTTCAAAAAATCTGATGTCCATGTTTGAGCAGATGGCGGATCTTTTGGCCGATTATGAAGCAGAGGTATGCAGGACTCCTGTGGGGGAAGCGCGCCAAACGAGGGTCTGCAAAATCTTAAAGAAGATTCCGACAGGTGATAAAAGTTTGCACAACACTGTGGCAAAGAGTAGAAAGCCTGGAGTAGTACGCGGGAGAACGGTGCTATATCCCGAGTTTGTAGATGTGTATGTGTACGACCCATCCCTGGATCTGCCTGGCGAAAAAGAGGATAGGGCGGAAGAAATTCCGGCCGATGAAAATAAAGCTGCCGATGCTGCGCCGGAGGCCATATCCTCTGAGCAAACACAGACGCCAGATTGATGAAAAAAGAAATCAATTTATCTTTGTATAAAGCAATGGTTGAGTTGTGAAAGGAGATATTTACTATGAGTACATACGGCATTGACCTTGGAACTACTTATTCCTGCATCGCCACATTGGATCGCAACGGAAATCCGGAAGTCATCCGCAACCAGATCGACGCAAGCGATACGTTGGCATCGGCAGTGTTTTTTGAAAGTGCGGATAACGTCATCATCGGCAACAGTGCCAAAGATATGGTAGAAACCGATGGGGACCGCGTGGTGCAGTTTGTCAAACGTGAGATCGGTAAAAAGGATGCCCCTGTCCGCGAATTTGACGGCAAAACCTATACGCCTGTTGAGATCAGCACGTTGATTCTGAAACGCCTGAAGCAAATGGTGGAAGAGCAGGGCGGCACGGTAGACGACGTGGTCATCACCTGCCCGGCGTACTTCGGCCTGGAGGAGCGCAACGCCACCCGGAAAGCCGGCGAAGGGGCTGGCATGAATGTTTTGAACCTCATCAATGAACCTACAGCGGCGGCACTAAGCTATTGTGCACGTCAGTTCCAGGAAGAACGCACCATTTTGGTATACGATTTAGGCGGTGGTACCTTTGACGTGACCATCGTCAAGATGTCTTTGGTGACCAATGACGAAGGCAATGAGGTGCAAAAGATCAAGGTCATTACCACCGGCGGCAACGATATGCTGGGCGGCAAAGACTGGGACGATGCTTTGTTTAACTACATCATGCAGGCCTGCTGCGATGAAAACGGACTTACTCCTGATGAAATTGATGTGGAGACCAAACAGATCATCCGCAGCCGGGTAGAGACCACCAAAAAGAGATTGAGCGACAGCGATGCGGCAAAGGTCAAAATCAACGTCAATGGTTCCATGACCAATGTACAGATCACCCGCCAGGAGTTTGAAAATTTGACCTCCGACAAAGTAGCCCAAACCATGAACTATGTGGAAGAAACCCTCCAGAAAGCGGGCAATCCGGACATTGATACGGTCCTTCTGGTAGGCGGTTCCACCTTTATGCCCATGATCCGTGCGGCGGTGGAAGCACGCTTCCCCGGCAAGGTTCAGATCGAGGATCCCGACCGTGCGGTGGCCAAGGGTGCAGCCATCTACGCCAGCATGCTGGTGGAAGAGATCCAGGAGAAGGAACAGGCCGGCGGTACGCAAGAGCAGGATGGGGAAACAGGTGGATCCTCTGCCACTGGTGTAGGGAGCGGGATTACCACCGCTGCATCCACTGGGATCATCGAGGATCAAACCCCTCGTTCTTTTGGCCCTGGTGTCCTGAACCAAAACATGGACTACATTGTAGATAATATCATCAAAATGGGCGATGTCATGCCGGCGTCGGCTTCCAAGACCTATTATACAGCGGCCGATAATATGGAGAAGATTGTGTTGCGTGTGTTTGAGAACATGTGCATGGAGGATTCCCTTACACCTTGCGTCAACAACTTAGGGGAAGAACAACCCACCGATCCGGCCCACAATGTAAAACTGCTGGGCATCTTGGAGATGCTGCTGCCCCCCAATACAGCAAAAGGTTCTCCCATCGAGGTGAATTTCCAAGTGGATGCCATTGGCGTGTACGTCAAAGCCGTCAATCTATCCACAGGTGAGGCGGTGGAGACCACCTTGCGGATGGATTCCGATATTGACATGGCCAAGAGCGCTGTCAATTCGCTGAGTGTGTCCGGCGAATAAGCTATTTTACCTATTTAGGACAAATGATACTGTTGATTTTATGTTACATCTTTTGAATGCTATAGGGGCTTAAGTTGCTGCCGTAGGTCAAATGCATTCATTGCAAAACAAAGGGGTGCGTTCTGAGATGTTTGATGTCAGGCGCACCCTTTTCGTGATAGTGTAGGACGCTGCTGCTTTTGCTTTGCAACAAGGAGGGAAACGCATTGGGAATTAAAATTGGGATCGATTTGGGTACCACCTTCTCGGCTGTGGCCATGATGGATGAACAAAAGGGTATGCCGGTCATCGTCCCCAACTCCATAGGGGAACGCATTACCCCTTCGGTCATCCAGTTCACAGAGGACGGGGACATTATTGTAGGAGCCGAAGCCAAAGAGGCCTTTGAAGCGGGAGAATCGGGCTGTACATCGGTGTTTAAGCGCAGCATGGGGAGCGACCGTGTTTACTGCTCCTTTTACGGCAAAAGCTATACAGCAGAGGACTTATCGGCCATTCTCTTGAGGCATCTCAAAGAGGAGACGCAAAAGGTAACCGGCCAGACGGTGGACGAAGCCGTAGTGACGGTACCCGCCTATTTTTATCATAAAGAGCGCCAAGCCACTATTAATGCAGCCAAGAAGGCGGGCCTTAAAATCCGCCAGATCATCAACGAACCAACGGCGGCGGCTATGAACTACGGCGTCAACCACTGGAGGGAAAACGCCCGGGTACTGGTATACGATTTAGGCGGAGGGACCTTCGACGTCACCCTCGTGCAGATGAAAAAAGGAGGCCAGATGGAATCCTTACAGACCACAGGGGATCACACCCTGGGCGGCAAGGATTGGGATGCACGCATTTGTGCTTTGTTAGAGTCAAAGGTGTCGTCCGACACCGGTATCCTAACCAGCCAGTACCCACAGGTCCGGCAGACCATCGCCCAAATGGCTGAAAGCATAAAAAAGCAATTGACCTCTCGCAATATGGCCTCTGTGCGCATCAATCTGCCGGAATACGGATGGTATACCACTTCGCTCAGTTTGGAGGAATTCGATCAAAGCACCACCGACTTGATTCAAAGGACAGGGGCATTGTGCGAAAACCTTCTGAAAGGACTGGGCATCGGATGGCGGGATATTACCGATATCCTGTTGGTAGGCGGGTCGACGCGTATGCGCCAGGTGTCCACCTATCTCAAAAGCATCAGTGGGCATACGCCGCTATCCCAAGTCAATCCCGATGAAGCGGTGGCATTGGGCGCCGCCATTCAGGTACATTTGCCGCTGCCGGAATACAGCGTTTTGACCATGGCGCCCCAGCAAAATGAAAAAAAGCAGAGACCTGGGTTCCATCCCTTTTCCAAACAGAGGACGGCATCCATCCCTGATGCTGCGGCGCCCAGCTATGCCGGCCCTGGTGCTGTTGGAAAAGAGACCGTGCTGGACAACGCCCTCTGCATGAACCATGTGGACGTTGTCGCCCATGCCATGGGAATCATTGCCGTCAACGCCCAAGGGACCCATTACATAAACAAAACCATTGTCCCGGCAAACCAAAAGATCCCGGTGAAATGTGCACGCGCCTTTCACTACTATACCTCTGCCAGGGAAGAAAACGAATTGGAGATCTATGTCCTGCAAGGGGAGAAGGCTCCGCTGGAGTGCGAGATCATTGGAAAATATGTGGTGTCGGGCATTCATCATGACAGGGCACACAACCCTACCTTGATCCGTATCCAGTATAGCTACGACGTCAACGGTATGGTTCATGTGCAGGCCCGCCAAGAACAGGACACCTTTGATCTCCCCATCCGGGAGGAACCTGTGCCGGATGATATGAGCAAATACGGCCGCCCCATTGATCCCAGCGAAATGGCGCCGGCGGCGGAACCGTTGTCCTTGGTGATGGCGGTGGACGTGTCGGGCAGTATGTCCGGCGCTCCCATCCAGGATGCACTCAATGCTATGTGCCATTTTGTGGATCAGTTTGAAAATTACCCGGGGGATGTCCAGATCGGAATCATTGCTGTTTCGGATAAATCCAAGATTGTCCAGCCCTTGACCAGCGATTTGAGAAGATGCAAAGCGTCCATTCGCTCCATCAAAAGTTGTATGACCGGCGTGTGTAACGCTGGGCATCCTTTTAACGACATTGGCCGGATGCTGTCTAGATGCCAGAGTAAAAATATGGCCATCGTATTGGCCGACGGCGTTTGGGAGCATCAACACCGAGCCGTCCAGGCGGCTAGGTCCTGCCATCAGCAGGGCATTGATATTACAGGTATCGGGTTTGGTTCGGCCGATGAACAGTTCCTTCGGGACATTAGTTCTGGAGACGTCAAATCCATGTTGGTAAACCAAAGCGAACTGACCAAGAGCTTTGGCAAAATTGCCCAGGAAATCGGCGGAGGATCGGGCGGAAAACGGGGAAGGACCGGCGATGAGACCCAAGTAGACACTTGGAAAGCGGTGGATGAGTGTTAAACTCTAAGCTGTTTTGCAGATCAGAAGAAACGGGCGAGCACATGGACCATAAGACGTCAATTTTTCTGGAAAGGGAGTAGGGCATGGAACGAAAGAACTATTTTGAAATGTTGGGGCTGGATTTTGATCCGCCTGAGCGAAATGAACGGAGAATACAGTTGGCCCTCGACAGCTGGAAAAAGCGGATGGAAGATATGCTTGCCAATGAAACCATCTCCACAAGGCGCACCGCCATCTCCGATGAACTGAGCCAATACAGTGCCATTGCCGAACTGATGAAGGATACAAAGCTGCGCAATCAGGAGGCCAGGGCTTTAAAGGAGTCACGGATCCAGCAGCTGGAAAAGCTGATCGACATCTTGCTCATGGGTCAATCGGGCACCATGGAGGTCACCAATGCGCAAATCCGCAATGTATCGTTAAAGCTTAAATTATCCATCAAGACGGTGGAGGAGACCTATAAAAAGAAAGGGTTTGAGATCCAGAAACGAAATGCTGGAGCAAATCTCAACGAAGCCTTTCTTTCCACCGTTATTTTCAATAATATCTGCGATAAACTGGAGCAATTGCGGAAAATGTCCATCCCACAGTATCCCTGGACGTCCAAGGTAATGGACCTTTACGACCTGGCCTGTTTTCTCAGCGGCGGTGGAGAAGAGGATCGCCTTAGCTTCCATCGCAAACGCACGCCTGAACTTCACGGTGTGATGGATAGTTGGTCAGCCCGCCTAGCCAGCGATATGAGTGCTCAAGGGCATCTACTTGCCGATTTGTTTACCGCCGGCACCAGCCAGGTATTTGACTCTGAATCAAACCGGAAGAAATACGATCAATCCCTGGAACGGAATAAGCTGCGGGACTTTTTTAATCTGCTGAAAAGTGCGCCGGAGGATTTTAAAAGGGATCGGTATTTTGCGGACAGCTGTATTGGAACCATCCAAAAGAGTTTTCCCGATTATAATTTAGCGCTGGCGCTATACAATCAAGAGGCGGGCATCGCCCAGGATCCATACGAACCCATAGAGGCGCTGATCCATGTCAGTTGCGGGGTATGCCACACACCCGCCCAGTTCCGGACGCATGAAGAAGCGGAAAAAGCGCGATGTGCGGCTTGCGGCGCCCCCCTTTATACAAAATGCCCTAAATGTGGACGAAAAGTACCGGCGTCGGCCGACCGCTGCTTATGCAATTTCCAGCTTTCCGAAATGCAATTTTTCGAGGACTATCTAAAAGCCGCCCAGTTCGCTTTAAAAGAGATGGATCTGGCAGAGGCTAGAAAACAACTCTCCCTGGCGGAAAACGCTTATCCAGGCCATCCCAAGCTAGAAGCGCTCCAAAAGCAAATTAAGGAGGAAAGCGACCGTTACCAAAAACCTTTGGACGAACTACAATCCCTGATTGCAGGAAGTCTTTTCTCCCAGGCGCAAAAGAAACTCCATGTTATTGCATCCACTATGCCTCAGCTCCGGCTGGATACACAACGCAAATTGATCCAAGAAAAGCTGGAAGAGGCGGGAAAACGCATGCCTCCCCCATCGCTTTCGGCTGCCGATGCAGCCAATCGATGCATGGAAGTGCTCCGGATCGTCAAGGATTATCAGCCGGCATTGGATAAGCTGAGATCCTATCCTCCAAGGGCTCCCCAGGCCTTGCGGGCCTCTACCCAAAATTCACCTCGGCTGACTTGTACATTAAGCTGGGCGGCAGCTGGAGACAGCGGCGTCACCTACCAGGTAGTGCGTAAAAAAGACGGGATCCCCACACAATATTCCGACGGCGAGATTTTAGCAAAGGATCTCAATGCGTTGGAATACCAAGATACCTCCATCCAACCCGGCATCAGTTACGGATATGGGGTTTTTGCCTGCCGGTATGGCGTTTATTCACCGGCCGCCACTTGCGAGGTGGTAAACTATAGCGAGTTGGACGAAAGCAAAATGGAGGCGGTGGCCGAAAACGGCAGATGCCGTTTCCGTTGGACTCTGCCGGCCAACTGCCAGGGAGTACGGATCCTGCGGTCTCAAAATGCCATACCGGGCGAGACACCTGGAAAAGACGTTATTGTGGTGGTAAGCGGCGCGTCGGCGGACTTTGAAGACTGCAATGTGCAAAACAACGTCCGCTACGGCTATCGTTTGCAGTGTATTTACCCCTATCAAAACGGATTCCGCTTTAGCCGAGGCGTCACAACCATGCTCATGCCGGAGGAAGCGCCCATGCCCGTGCGCAATGTATCCATTAAGGTGGAGGGGCAGACCGCCACCGCCACATGGAAATGCACGGAAACTACCCGCCGGATGATCCTCATCCGGGAGGTAAAATCTTCCACATGCAGAGATAAGATTGGGAAACTATTCCCCATGTCGGACCTAACGTCGCTATTAGGACGGGGCAAAGCGTTTGCCAGTGCCACCAACAGCGATGAATCTTGCCAATTCCCTCTGCCGCCCAATACATCATGTGACGTGGCTGTTGTATCGGCTTCCAGTTCCAGAGGCGTGATATCGGATATTATTCGGATCTCCAGCGTAGAGAAATGTGAAATCAATCGGTCGGAGACCCGGATTGAAAACAATAGATTGAAAATTATCCTACAAAAAATCCCCGAACATCTGGAAACCATCCACTATATTGCGGCCGTTAAGTCGGGGAAATCCATTCCCTGGGCCACAGAAGCCAATGCCAGGAATCGGGATCTCCTGATGATCTCAAAGTCCAACTACCAGAAAGACGGCATGATTGTGCTGGATCGTCTGCCGGAAGACGACCTGTATATCTCGGTCATTGGGCAGTACAAAATGCCGGATGGCGCTGTGGTATATTCAGAGCCGTCCCGCATTAAATTGAGCAATAAGCCAAAGGCTAAGATCTCTTACCATTTGGAGTGGGCTTCGGCCGGATTCTTCTCCAGCCGTAAAAAGCCGAAGGATTGCAAATTGATTGTGGAAAGCAGCGCCTCTGAAACACCCCAGATGAAATTGGTGTATCGTTCGGATGGGCATATTCCCATGAAGCTGCAAGATCCCAAAACCATGGTGCTGCACTGTATACCAGAGCTGGAGGACGGACTTCCAAATGGAAAATACGTCTATCATTTCCCGGATGAAACATGGGAAAGAATCGCTCCCTTAACCGAGATCCGCCTGATGATTTCAGATAACGATATGGCTGAGTATGAACTAGGTTGTACCAATCTATCCAGTTTAAAGGTGCCGCGGCCCTAAATAAAATATCCCTTTGTATCAAGATGGAGGTGCTAAAATCATGGCAATACTGCACTCGGATGTAGTGTGCCCGTACTGCTTATCAGAACTGCGGGATAAAGACGTCAAGTTTGTATGTCCCTTGTGCGGAACGGAAGCGATTCCCTCTAGAATGGAGATTATGCTGAAAAAGATCCCTAAATGTAAAAATGCAAGCTGTCACAATACATTGGCCAGCAATCGAATATGCGGCCATTGTGGCGCCAGTTTGCCGCCCGATATCCTAGATTATTCCAAATACCTGCGCTTCAGCATCTTAGGCATCACAGGGGCGGGGAAAACCAATTTCCTCACCGCCATGCTGCATGAACTGCGTCACACGGCGGGATCTTCTCTGGTCATAGCGCCTATGGATAACAACACCGGGACGATTTTTCAAGATAACGTCCGCTCCATGTACGAGCAGCGCCAGCCGGTTCCGGCCACGCCCCCCGGCACGCCTCCCCAGCCGCAGCAATGGCGCATCCGTGACCGAAGTAAAATGACCGATAAAAAAATCGCATCCTATTCCATGACCATCTTTGACGGAGCGGGTGAAGACTGTGAAAACATCAATCCGGTCATCAGCCGTTATATTTCCCAATCCAAAGTGTTGGTTATCCTCATCGATCCTCTGGCTCTGCCGGGGATATGCAATTCCATTTCGCCGGACGTTGTGCGCTGGTCCACCACAGCGGAACATGACATGGATGCTTCGGCCAATATGGTGGACGGCCTTGCCGATTATATCCGCCAAAGCTGCGGTCTCCGTCCGGGCGCATTGATTGACCGGGATGTGGCGGTGGTGTTTACCAAGATGGATGCGGTAAAAGATAGTTTTGGAATCGCCACAGCCACACAGCCAAGCCCACATTTAAGCCGGAACGGGTTTGTCAAATCGGACAGCGACGCGGTAGACGCTGAGATCAAGGACTGGCTGGAAACACAAGGGGAATCCACTTTTTTGGCGGCCATCGACACCAACTTCCGTCAAGGGCGCGTGCGTTTCTTTGGGGTGTCCAGCTTCGGCCAGCCTCCGACAGGGGACAACCAGTTGAGCAAGGTGCTACCCCACCGGGTATTGGATCCGCTGATGTGGATGTTGTCCAAAGAAGGCATCATCCCGACTTTGACGTAACCTTTTGCGCTATTTTGAAAGGAAGGGCTCTTTATGCTAAATCAGCTTGTATATACTCGATGCTTTCCCCATCGGGATTTAAAGAACCAAGGACAGGTTGTCCGCAGCGAAGGCTTTGGCGTTTTTTCCATGAGCCCCGGGATCTTCGATCAGCTGCCCTCGGATGGCTTGGATTACCTACAGGATCGGTTGGCCATTAAAAACGGATCTAATGAAACGTCGCCCATCGGGCTGTTCCACTCGTATGAGTACAATCGCCTGAATGCAAATACCTATGCCTTTAGCTTTGAATATGCGAGGCCTCACTGTAAGACCCCCCGATCAAATGGGAAGACCCATCGATCCGGCACCTATATCAAGCAGTATCTGATAGGGCAGATAGAGGGATATCCCTGCGAATGGTTTGGATCAAAAGTATGGGACGCCCATCTAAAATCGGAAAACGACTACTACTTAGACAACGATCCAGAAGCTGCCCCGGACTATTTGCCTCAAGTGCCCAGCAAACCGGCAGGAGGAACCGTTACCATTCCAAAGGTATCGGCGTTTGTTCAAGATGGCAGGAAAGAAGCCGTCAAAGCGGCCATCTGGTTTTTGGTTCACGAATATGGCAAACCGGAGGAACAACGTAAAGTTCTCCTCATCAAAGATACGCCGGAAAACGTAGAGCTTTGGATTGCAGCCATTGAATACGCCTTCTCGGCCAAGATGGCACGGAACATCGGCTTTACCACCAATCGATCCAAATTAGGGATGCAAACGGAAAACAGCCTCTTTTATTATACCGATGCATCTGGCAAATTCAGCACCATTCCCAATCGGAACCCGGCACAAAAACGGCATCCCCACTGTATGATCGTAGGGTATCATCCCAAAGACAATTATTGTGCTTCCGTCAAGCCTATGGCCGCCAGCAATTTTGTCCTATTGGACGGCGTCAACAAACAGGTCTCTTTTCCAACCGATTCCACTATAAGCCATCCGTATTACCAAGCGGCTGTAGAGTATGGCGAAGACATCCAGGACTTTTGCGGCTATGTGCTGCCTAGCTTACCGCTGGCAGAAGTGACGCCGCTGCTTCCCCAGCTGTACGAGTCTTTCCAGTATTTATTGGACTCCAATCACAAAGCCGACACCTGGGAGTATTCCCGCACCGTTTGCCACATCAATACCCTCAGCCAATTTGGGGAAATAAGCAACGACGTCCTGAACGGATACCTGTTGGACCAGGCGTTGTCCGTCTACGCCAAAATGGCAGATAAAGATCAACAGAACAATCTTTCCCTACTACAGATCCTGTGGAAGATATCCTTGCGGCTGCACCGTGAGCAGGAAATCATCGGTATTACGGCCAATCAATTGCGGTTTTTATTTAGCCGTCTTTCTACTTCAGCAGCAGAACTCAGCCGCATTTGGAGCATTCTAAAAGCATCCGACATGGATGGGTTAGTGGACGCCGTGTTAGATCTGCTTTTTCACGATACAGACCTTGCTGCCTACACAAAACAGTTGGAACCAGCAGGCCCGGAAGCCACTGACGTTTTGCTGGAAATGTTCCTTTACACATTGCAGGAAAATAAAGTGGACCTATCGGCTATTATGCAGAATAGCACCCAGTATTCTTTTGTGTGCCGCAGTATGGTAATCTTAATCAAAGATCGCAAGAGATTGCAAAGGCAGCTTGCTAACGTCAGCTCTAATAGTCAATTGTTTAATTCCATATGCATTTCCGTGGCCGACTTCCTCACAAAGAAAAACGTCTGCGATGCAGCTAAGTGGTGGGATGTTGTTATGGCGGTCAACGGTCCGGATGTGGTCTCCTTTTGCCGGGACCTCTGCCGTTGCGGCAAGGTAGACATCCAGTTGATCGAGCAGCTTTTGACTTCACGGATGGCTGCAATCGGCAAGTGCGACGGGGCTTTGTACCAGGCGTTCCGGGAGGCCATCCAGGCCATGGGCGCGGGACGTGACACAGGCGTGCAATTTTATCGCAAGTGGATTGAACTTTCTCAGCCGGAAGACGCTGAACTGATCCGGAAAGCTGTCCACAATACGCGCATGAGTAAAGAGTCGGAGAAAACCATTTTCCTGGCCCTAGATCAAAAACTGCCTTATGACAAAGCCTCCCGTCTGAATCCTAAAATTTACGGGGAGATGGACGCTTGGGCAAAGAGTTTAGGCACAAGCAGCCGATGCTCGATGCTCTATCGCTTCCAGCGGACAGTGGAACACAAACACAACGCTTCCGAAATCATAGCAGCGGCGGCAGAGATTTTAGAGGCCCATGTGACAGTGGACTCCAGCTTCTGCCAGCAGGACTATTTTCAAGATCTTGTAGCAAAATTAGCCGACTTGGGGGACGACAGTGAGTTGCATCTCATCATGCTTTGCCTGTTTGATGGGAATGGGCAGAATTTCCAATACAACTATGCCGACTCCTATCTTTCCGCCGTTTTGGATCGTTCAAAAGGCAAGCGCCTGGCGGAAAACCTGATGTCTATCTGCGAAGCTACCACCTGTAAATTTACCATTCCTGGCCGGGTGGATAGTCAGGTTAAGCAAGTGCAGGAGACTGCCGACAGCGTTTTAAAGGATATGTTGGTTCATTTCTATAAACCGGGCCTGATTGATCAGGTGCTTCGCCTTAACCAGTATGACGATGCGGTAAAAAGAAAAATGGCGGCTATGCTGGAAGAGGCTGACAAAAAGACGGGCAAACAGGGATTTGCCGGACGTTTGACCAATAAACTGGGAGGCCTGTTTGGCAAACGGCGAGATAACTAAATAAAATTGGAGGTTCTTTTTATGGAAGGTCCAAGAAAAGTTTCCAAAGAGCAGTACGATGAGTTCCGCTCTAAAATGGAGGAAAAGTACGGCTACGACGATATGAGTGATGAAGAGAAAAAGGATTTTGATGAAAAGATCGATCAAGTGGCAGTGGTAGACGATAAAACTGATAAGACCGATCAAACCGATGCCGACGACGGCGATGAGAGAGAACAGCGGGAACGTGGGGATGGCCATCCTCACAGTTTGGACAATGACGATGATGAATACATCCGCTGACATGAGAAAGAAGGGGAGACGCTATGGAAAAAGAAGTAGTTTCCAAAGAGCAATACGATGCCGTGGCTCAGGAGTTGCGTCAGCGGCGAGGCTATGACGACATGAGCGATGAGGAGAAAGAAGCCTTCGACGCAAAGCTGGATCAGGTGATGGAAGTGGACGACAAGGCCGAGCAAGCCGATGCCGACGATACCATTGATTCTTCGGACGATGAGGAAGGAGAAGCCAGCATTGGGGCCAAGGTGCTGCGGAGAACAAGGTAAATCTTTAACATAAATGCTATTAAAGGTTATTTTTTTAGAAATGGGGGATCCCTATGCCAAACAACGCCACTCCAGCTGGAACCAGTCATCGGGCAGCCAGGCGTCCGCAACCGACCTCCGGAAGCAGCGGAAGTTCGCCTCTTCCCACTGGAGGCAAAAGAACGATCCATCCTACGGGCACACCAGACAGCAAACAACAAAAAAAGGCAAAAAAGCTTCTGATGGATGCCCACCAGCTGAATATTCTACAAAATGATTTGCGCATTGTAGGGGTCTACGTCAACAGCAGGCATCTGGAGATGTTGTCTCCTGCCGGCAAAGATTGCCTTTATACCAGTGCCGTCAATAAGCTGGATCCTTTGCAGTGCAATCGGACGGGGATTGCTGTATACCAGATCACCAAGCTGATGTACAATGAGGAAGAAAATTCCTATGAAAAATTGGTCAGCGTGTATTCTGCCCTCAACAGTTTCGGAGGCGTGACAGCGTTGATTTTGCAAAGCGACGGCGATCGTGTGCGCCTGTATTTGTGCACCAACACCAGCGGGAACAGCAAAATCGCAGGGGAATTGTTGGCAGGCAATCTAAAGGGGCATTTCCCGGGATGTGAAATTACAGAGTTATCAGAATCCGAAAAGAATGCGTTGCTCAATTCCTGCGGGCCAAAAGGATCCTACCCGGCGGGACGGACAGTCCGGTCTTTAAGTATGATTCCCAGCCGGCGGGAGGAAGAGGTCCAAAAGGATCGGGAACTCAGCGCCCAAGGATGCGAAAAGTTCATTGACGCCATGAATGGACGCAAGTATACGCTGATTATTTTGTCCCAATGCGTCTCCCCAGATGCCATGGACGATTGTCGGGAGGGTTTGGAGAATCTCTACACTTGTTTGTCCCCTTACGCAAAGGAAACCGTCTCCTACGGTGAAAATGAATCGGATACCGTCAATTACTCCATCTCTAATAACATCAATCATTCCGTGTCACGAAGCATCTCGCGTTCCTTTGGCACCTCTCATACCGCCAGTATCTCCAATGGGCGCAGCTATAACCGCGGCAGTGGATCATCGATGTTCAATATGCACTTTAACAGTGGAAGCGGTACCTCCAGCAGCACAGGCTCCGCCACGGGCACCAGCCAAGGGAGCAGCGTGGGGGAAAATACGTCGGAAGCCATGGGATCAGGCGATACACAGGGGACGGGAAGTTCCACCGGGACCAACCGTTCACTCACCATCAATCGGGATAACAAGGCGGTACAAAACCTGCTTTCCAAGCTGGAGGAGCATATTAAACGCATCAATATGAGCCAAACCTTTGGGATGTGGAACAGCTGCTGTTATCTCATTACCGATGATGTGGCCACCGCCAACATGGGGACCAGTACGCTTGCAGCATTGTTGGCCGGGGATTCTCAGGCTGCCCCCAGAGCCTATTGCAATCAATGGGACGCCACCAATGTGGCGGAACGGGAAAAGGTGCTGGAATATTTGGAGTATCTGCGTCATCCGGTCATTGATTTAGCCATGCTAGAGGAAACCACCGATCCGTCGGGGAAGAAAACCCGTTCGGTGTTTCAAAAAGAAAAGGTGACTCCCGCCATGATGATCAGCGGTAAGGAGATCCCCACTTTGATGGCTCTGCCCCGCAAATCGGTTCCCGGCATTGTGGTGGATCGTATGGCGGAATTCGGCCGGAACATCCCAGAAAAGTGGAAAAAGAAAGTAAAGCGTCCCATCCTGTTTGGCAACGTGTACCACATGGGCCAGGAGGAAAAGACCCAGACCTTTTTGGATCTGGATACCTTTGCCTCCCATACTTTTATCTGTGGCGCCTCCGGCTCGGGCAAAAGCAATACCACCTATAATTTGCTGCAAAAAATGATTGAAAATAAAGTCCCATTTCTGGTCATTGAACCGGCAAAAGGCGAGTATAAAATTGAATTTGCCGGGCTTCCCAATGTCAATATTTTTACAGCTGATGAATCTCCCTATCGTCTGCTGCAACTCAATCCGTTTGAATTTAGCGCCGGCATCCATATCCGAGAGCATTTGGATCAGGTACTGCAAGTGGTGAGCGCTTGTTGGCCGCTGTACGGCGCTATGCCGGGACTGCTGAAACGGGCCTTTGAACAGGTGTACATTGACCACGGATGGGATTTAGAACATTCCGAACGCATTGTAGAACGGGGCAGCCGATTCCCTACTTTTAAGGAGTTGGTTCCCGTGTTGGAGCGGATCATCGATCATTCCCCCTATTCGGCCCAGAGCAAAGGGGACTACAAAGGCGCTTTGCTTAACCGCATTTCCTCCCTCTGCAATGGTTTTGAAGGCCAGATCTTTGGCCGCAGCAGTGGGATCCCGGATCGCACCCTCTTCAATGAAAATACCATTGTGGATTTAAGCAGCATTGGTTCGGATGAGACCCGTTCCCTCATCATGGGGGTTCTCATCATCAAGCTGAAAAACTTCAGAAAAGCCAGTAGTACACAACCCAATAGCAAATTGATCCACGTAACGGTGCTAGAAGAGGCCCACAATATTTTAAAACGGTGTTCTCAAGAGACCAATGTGGAATCGGGAAATGTGCAGGGGGCGGCGGTAGGCAGCCTTTGCCGATGCATTGCTGAAATGCGCAGCGCAGGAGAGGGCTTTCTGATTATCGACCAGTCGCCCGGCGCAGTGGATGCTGCCGCTATTAAGAATACCGCCATCAAGATCGTCATGCGTCTGCCGGCCAAGGATGACTGTGAGGAAGTAGGGGCGTCCTTAAGCCTCCAGGAGGAACAGATCCGGGAACTAAGCCGATTGGACACCGGAGTCGCCGCCATTTACCACGCGGGATGGACCGATACCCTGCTAGCCAAAATGGGGGATATCTGGGACGGACGGTACTGTGCCAAAACACCGCCTATTCTAAACAATGGGGTTTTCACAAAGATCCAGGGTGCTGTGGTGCAGCTGATGTACAAAAGCCTGTTGGAAGGTCAGTTTAAAAACATTTATATGGATGTGCAAGAACTTTTGAATCTCCTGTGTAAGGAAAGCAGTGCTTTAAAACCCCAGCTGCCATCGACAAAACAGCAGGAAATCTTAGATGAAGTACAGATCTATCTGGACAACAACCAGTCGTTCATTCGGGCCAACAGTTTCAAGGATTTGCAGAGGACGTTTTTGGATTTTCTATTTGACTTCCTGCGCCTGGACAGCGTCATGCAGATTTTCCCATTGGAAGGCGTCAATAAGAAGTTCGATCTTATGGACACCAAATTGACTCCCAAAGAGACCCGTACAGTTTTAAGGTGGGAGAAGGACATCCGCTCCGGCATTTCCCGATACCTATCCATGCCGGAAGAGTGTGAGCCGGAGAAAGCCTATCGTTGGCCCCTGAATCCTACAGACGCCGAATACTTCTGGGAGCTGTACGGGAAGATGCTCAAGCGGTACGCCACCAAAAAGATGCTTCAAAAAGACGGGGATGCAAGGTATGCAAATGCCTGGGATTACTTAAATTCCATCAAGTTTTTCCAACCGTCAGCACATAAAGGAAAGCGGTAAGCGAAATGAAGCAGGAGATTCGACAAAACGACTGTGGGGAGGAAAACAGAAAGGATTCCTCTGAGAAACAAATGGAACAAGACCATCTCAAAAAGATGGCCGATCACTTTGAAAGCACCTATTCATTGAAGCCCAATGAGAAATACGAAGTCAACCAGTACCGCTATGAGACCGATAAATTGGGACGTATTGAAAAGTGTGAGGGTACTCTTCGCCTGGAAAAGGGCAAAATAAATCCGGCCCATCAAACCCGGGCCGGCGGGGAGAACCGTGAAGAGCAGGACGATGGGGGGCATCTGATCGCCCGGAGATTTGGCGGGTCGGAAAAGGTGGATAATATTGTCCCCATGGATCGTCATCTCAACCGGGGAGAGTATAAGAAAATGGAAAACGAATGGGCCAATAAGTTGGAGGACGGCAGTACGGTGGACGTAAAAATCCGATGCAAGTATGAAAAGGACAGCGACCGTCCATCGGAATTCATCGTCCGCTATAAAGTAACCGATGAAACTGGGTATTCCTACAACGAAGTCCGACGCTTTAAAAATCATTGAAAGCTGGTGATGGTAGATTGAACAATCAAATTCATGAGGATCCAAAACGCCTCCAGCAATTTTATGAGAGGATTGGAACCCTTTTAATCTCCTTGATGCCGGATACATGGGATCTTGTGGTGATGGGATATTTTTTAGAGGGAGAGGACCGTGTGCCTCACCAGCAGATTTTGTACGATGCGGCAGGGAATGGGGACTACATCGACCTTATGGAACAGACATGGGATAACGAGGATTTGGAGGAGGGCGTATTGGATTTGGGAGACACATGCGCCAGGATGCAGGAATACTGTAGATCATGCGGCGACGACTGGCAAAGCATGACCATCCGGCTACAGCCGGATGGGAATTTTTCCGTCCAATACGACTACAACGCCATTGACTTCTATGATACACGGTACATTCAAGATTGGCAAAGCAGAAGCTTAGACTAAAAGGGGGAAGAGGGCTATGGCTTTGTTTGTATCCCCGGAAGAGACGTTATACACAGCTTTAAGCAGCAAACAACCCTTTGTCCGGTTGGAACGCTGTATGGGTTCTTTGGAGACGGTATTCAAAAATGCACTCAAAAGGGATCGTCGTCTTTTGGCCATCTTCTCCAGCTATGAGGCCAATTACATGAAAAAAGGCCTTGTTCAGTTGAGCTATGACTATGACGTCACCCTACATTATCAAGAGAATTCGCCGGATAGCCTAGACGATGTCTTGGTGGACGATGCCAATTGGGATGCCAATTGCCTTTTGGAAAAAAGCGGTCCCAGAGAATGCGCCATCGTTACCGACGATCCATCGGCTTTGCAAGATAAAATTACCGGCATCTTTGACCGCATGATAGGCCTGTATGAAGGCATCATCGGTTGGAGAATCAATAGCTTTACCTTTGGCAAAATGAGCACCGATACGGTATGCTTTTTGACATATGACTATGCCTTACCACCTGTCAATTTGCGGCAGCTCCAAAGCAAAACCAATTTTGCTGCAAAGACCATTTGGAAGGATATCCTAGGTCATGCAAAAGTGCCGCCGTTTGTAAAGCCGTTTTTGGCTTTGAGCTATTTGAGCCAAGAATGCGCTTACGATCAACGGGCTTACGATGAAGTGGAAGACAGGCCTAACCAAGCCCCTTCTGACCCGGCGCCTCATTTGGCCTATGGCCCTCTGGTGGAAAAGAGGGGGATTTGTGGCGGCTTGGCCTGGGCCTTTAAACGGCTTATGGATGAAGCGGGGATCGAGTGCATGTGCGTCAGCGGGTACTTAAAAGAGGATCTTCATGTGGGACATATGTGGAATTTGGTAAAACTGGACGGTCAATATTATCATGTGGACCCGACGTGGGGGATCAAAGGTTCCGGCGTGTTTGTCGGAGGATTTATGCAGCCGGACGCTTTTATGAGAAACACCCATCTTTGGAAAGAGGAGCATTATCCCAAGGCGAGGGGGATGCGATTCCAATACGACTTTATTGAGGATTATCTTGTCCAAAACGGTGGGGCATTTTTAGACGATGGAGCGGCTGAAACCTATATGTTCCCGGATGATATTGTGGAGTAGGATGGGATCTCTCTAGATGACAAAACCGCCGTTGGGGCTAATGACCTGTCCGGTAATAAACTTTGCATTGTCGCTGGCCAAAAAGAAGATGGTTTGAGCGATGTCTTCCGGTGTGCCAATGGTTCCCAACGGGGTTTCTTCTTTGAGGCATTGGATGGTATTATCATCCAACATGCCGTTCATATCGGTGTCGATCACACCAGGGGCCACACAGTTGACCTGGATTCCGCTGGGGCCGAGTTCTTTGGCCAATGCTTTGGTCATGCCGATGACGGCGGCTTTGGTTGCGGAATAAGGGACTTCGCAGGAAGCACCGGTGATCCCCCAAACAGAAGAAAGGTTGATGATCTTTCCGGCTTTCTGATGAATCATACCCGGCAGGACGGCTTGGCAACAGTGAAACATCCCTGTGACATTAACGTCAAACATCCTTTGCCATTGTTCTAGGGTGAAATCGGTAAAGAGCGCCTGTTTTGCAATGCCGGCATTGTTGATCAAGACATCGATAGGGCCCAATTGGTTGTGTACTTCCTTAACCATGGCATCCACCTGGGAGCGGTCGGATACATCGGCTTTGATAGCCAGGGTAGGGCAAAGAGGGCTGAGCTCTTCCACTAGCTGATGGGCTTCTTGTGCGCTTTGATGGTAGTTGACGGCCACCTGATAGCCCTTGGAGGCGAACAGTTGTGCGGTAGCTTTTCCAATTCCGCGGGAAGCCCCGGTGATTAAAACGGTATGCTGTTTCTGATTCATAACAAAACTCCTGTGTCAAAGATGATAAGGCAAAGTAAAATCTTTATTTATCTTACCATAAAAAACGGGAGAGAATCCAGTAGAGGATAGCTACTTGGTAGCTGTCCTTTTTTGTTTTTGCGAGCTTTTCTTTTTTGAAAGATTAATTGGAGAAAAGGATGCAAATACTCTTGACAAGGAGGGCAATATGGTATAATATATGAGCAGATGTTCAAATGAAAGGATGTGTATACGTGATGCAAGAACAAAATGAATCCTCTGGAGAATTCTTGTGTGCTCATGACGATGTAGTGGAGCGTGTGACGTCCTATTTGCCTGCGGATGAGATCCTTTATGATTTGGCGGAACTTTTTAAAGTGTTTGGTGATTCTACCCGCATTAAGATCCTTTATGTTTTATTTGAATCGGAGATGTGCGTAGGAGACATTGCCCAGCTTTTGAAGTTGACACAAACAGCAGTATCTCACCAGTTGCGAGTGCTTAAAAACAATAAGCTGGTTAAATTCCGCAGGGAGGGAAAGGTCATCTTTTATTCTTTGGCGGACGATCATGTCAGAAGCATTATCGGCCAGGGTATGGAACACATCGGTGAATAATGTTTTTATTATTTAAGGGAGGGCGTTTTTGATCATGAAAAAGAGTTATAAATTGGTGGATTTGGATTGCGCCAACTGTGCGCAGAAAATGGAAGATGCCATTAAGAAATTGGACGGGGTCCAGGATGCCAGTGTGAGTTTTTTGATGCAGAAGCTGACCTTGACGGCTGACGACGATCAATTTGATAATATCATGAAAAAAGTAGTAAAGGCATGCAAAAAGGTAGAGCCGGATTGCCAGATCGTCTTATAAAGATAGGCATATTATAAAGCTGCTGGAGGGGATGAATTGACATGACCAAAAAGCAAAAGAAGATGCTGGCCCGAATTCTAATCGGCGGTGCATTATTTCTTGTTGTGATCTTATTGCCTCTAACGGGAATTGCTCAGCTTATCGCCTTTTTGATCCCTTATGCCGTGGTGGGCTGGGATGTCGTCTGGAGGGCAATTCGGAACATCTCCCACGGCCAGGTCTTCGATGAAAATTTCCTGATGACCATCGCCACAGTAGGCGCCTTCTGTGTAGGGGAGTTCCCGGAAGGCATTGCGGTGATGCTGTTTTACCAGGTGGGGGAATGGTTCCAGAATTATGCGGTCGGCCGTTCGCGGCAATCCATTTCGGCCCTGATGGACATCCGTCCAGACTACGCCAATGTGGAACGGGATGGGAAATTAGTACAGGTTGATCCCGATGAAGTCAAGATCGGGGATACCATCATCATCAAAGCCGGGGAACGCATTCCTTTGGACGGCGTTATCTTAGAGGGGGATTCTTCGATTGATACCGCTGCGTTGACCGGAGAATCGGTTCCCAGGGATGTGCAGCCAGGAGATGATGTCATCAGTGGATGCATCAACCAAAGCGGTGTTTTGAAGGTGCAGGTCACCAAGGTATTTGGAGAATCCACTGTATCCAGGATCCTTGACTTGGTGGAAAACTCAAGCTCCAAAAAGGCAAAAGCCGAGAACTTCATCACTAAATTTGCCCGGTATTATACCCCTATCGTAGTAATTGGAGCTGTACTTTTGGCTGTCATTCCTCCTTTGATCCTCGGCGGGGGATGGTCGGAATGGATCCATCGCGCCCTGATCTTCCTAGTGATCTCATGCCCCTGCGCATTGGTGATTTCGGTTCCCCTTAGTTTCTTTGGCGGAATCGGGGGCGCATCCAAATGTGGCATCCTAGTCAAAGGCAGCAATTATATGGAAACACTGTCCCATACGGAAACGGTGGTTTTTGATAAAACAGGCACCTTGACCAAGGGAGTCTTTAATGTAACGGCTATCCATCCCGACGATTGTTCCGAAGGTAGGTTGTTAGAACTTGCGGCCTTAGCGGAAAGTTATTCGGACCATCCTATTTCCCGTTCTCTGAAGGAGGCTTACGGGATGGACATCGACCGCAGCCGCATTGGAGATGTGGAGGAGCTGTCTGGACGAGGGGTAAAGGCCAAAGTGGACGGCGATGAGGTATGTGTAGGCAACGATAAACTCATGGAGGAAATCGGGGTTCATTGGCATCCCTGCCATCGGCTCGGCACCACGGTACATGTGGCGTTAAACGGCAGATATGTAGGGCATATCGTCATCTCAGACGAAATCAAACCGGACGCGGCAAAAGCCATCCGGGAGCTCAAAAAAGTAGGTATCCAAAAGACCGTTATGCTCACAGGCGACGCCAAAGCAGTGGGTGAAAAGGTGGCACAGGAACTTGGTTTAGATGAAGTCCATGCGCAATTGCTGCCTGGCGACAAGGTGGAGGAAGTGGAGAAACTTCTGTCCCAAAAATCGGCCAAAGGGAACTTGGCCTTTGTAGGCGACGGTATCAACGATGCGCCGGTTTTATCCCGGGCCGACATCGGTATTGCCATGGGGGCCATGGGATCGGATGCAGCCATTGAAGCTGCTGACATTGTCCTGATGGACGACCAGCCTTCTAAGATTGCGGATGCCATTCGTATTTCCAAGAAGACCAGACGTATTGTGCATCAAAACATTGTCTTTGCCCTTGCGGTAAAAGGATGCATCCTTCTATTGGGAGCTGTAGGATTTGCAAACATGTGGGAAGCTGTGTTTGCCGATGTAGGGGTGGCGGTCATCGCCATCCTAAACGCCATGCGGGCTTTAAAGGGTTAAATGAAAAACAAATGGGAGGGTTACTACAGAGCCCTCCCACTTTTATTTCCCTATAGAAAACCCAAGAGAGCCATCGGCCTTTCCGCAGACAGCCCTCTTGGGTTAAGAAGGAGGTACTTTATGCTTTAATCGATACCCGAAATCCCAAGCACATCTGTTTGAGAATCGGTCTGGATAGCAGCTTGATGATAACTATTTTCATTGTCTTCGATGGCTTCCGGGAAATCATCTGGCCCCAAGGGAGCAGCTTGATTGGATGGCTGTAAACTTGTTTCTTTTGCCGAAGAAGTTGGAGCCGACCATTGTTGGCTGGAATCGGTTGGATTATTTGCTGGGGCAGCAGCGGGCTGTACTGTGTCCACACCGGAGGAGGCGGGGGAGACATCAGACGTCTGATTTTGATTGGACGTAGACGTGTTGGCGGATTTGTCGTTTTTAGAAGAAATTGCCGATGTAGGGTTGGCTAGTCGGCTGATAATATCGTTTAAATAATTGCTGCCTCTGCTGATGATAATACCGGTCAAAGCCGAACCAATCCAAGGCTGGCTGATGGGAATGTTAAATTCCGCAAATAGGTTGACGCCGGTGAGAAGTGCCAATCCAACGCCTATAACGGCGGCACAAATCCGGATAACCCCACATTTGACGCAGCCTCTGGTGAACATATAGACGACACTTTTGGTGTATTCCAAAAGGGCCTCTACGATGATGGCCACAGAAAAAATCAACACCAGTTGATCCATATAGACACTCCGTTTCTAGGGGATTTGAGATGTTAGGCATTTTATACTTTATAAATGTCTGCCAGATAAACCCAGCTCATAATCTCCTTCATCAAAGCCCGGTCGGATTTTAGCTGATAGACGGTGTGGGTCGTTTCCTTAACCCAAGTGGGGATGCGCTGTCCAGTGGCATAATAGGTGCCGGTAATCTTAACCCGGTCGCCTACCTTGATGGTACTATCAGAAGAAGAGGATTGGGGGAGTTTTAACACATCTCCAACGTGGATGATATAAGGGGAACCGATGCCGTTTAAAGAGGCGATCTCAGTATATCGACTGCCGTCGCCTAATACGTTCTGAGCGATGCGCCAGAGGCTGTCGCCTTTTTGAACGGTATAGGTATTGGTACCGGGATCGGGAGTTGGGTTTTGTCCGGATGAGGAACCGTTGTTATAGGCGGCCATAATGCGCTGTTGGAATTTCTTCCAATCGCTTTCCCAGGTGGCTTGCGACTTTAGGATCCGATGGGGACAAAGCTTTTTATTGGTTGCGAAATAGCGGTGGGGCTGGACTCGTTCAATGGGGATATTGAACTGCTTCATAAAGGCGACGATTAATTGAATACCGTTATTTTCAGCGGCGGGATAGTCGTCGTTTTCACAGATTTCAATGGATAGGCTCCGCGCATTTCCTTTGCCGCTGCCGCCGTCGCCTGCATTGTAAGTGATTTCATTAAGGGGACAGGTTTGCACACAAGAATCCTTATCCACAAACATATGGACAGATACATCCTGTACATCGGCGTTCTCCACATTTTGCAGCCAACGGGAGTGGGCAACATCGTTGGCGGTGGCGGCGGCATTGCCGGTATTGTGGACGACGATATATTCGGGATTGTGGTTGGATGTCAGCAGTTGTTTCAGGGTGCGGACGTTCCTTCTCCCTTTTGGAGTGACGATCCTGGGGGTAAAAGGTACGCCGCCAATGTTGCTGTCTTGGATGATGCCATTTTGGATGTTCATATCAGAAAGCCTCCATCGTTGTCTTCAGGAGCAGTATATGGTTCTTTGATCCAAAATGTGATATGATAAGAAAAGATTCACTCTGTAAATACACATCATTTGCCCTGAGATAGAAAAAACCGCCGGCAGGGGATAACCTGCTGGCGGGCTTTTGAAGGATAAGGATTTTATATGGATCCCATTACAAGGAAGTCTTTTTAAGCAACTGCTTGAAAGATAAAGATAAGGATACTTTATGGGAAGAACGGCTGCAAATTTTCTTGTGCAAAAAGGTGGATAGGAAGATCATAGGGATGGAGAGGAAAAACCATAAAACAGTATATAGGAGGCAAATTTGCCCTTTGATGTTGAGAAAAAGATTGGAATAGTCCCAGACATCCCATTTCAGTTTCAGGTTGACAATGCACCCCACAACGTATTCCACCGTGGTGATGATGGTGGCACTCCGAAAGCATTTATTCCAAATCTTTTTGCCAGTGCATCGTAGATTCATTTTATAAACCAGGGAAAAGCAGATGCCGCCGGTGATGGCCATGGTCCAGTGGGTAAAGCCGCGCCAGAGGATTTCAATGACGGTGTAACCCAATGAGCCGACGAGGTAGATTAGAGAGTATTCTTTTAATTTTTGCATTTCATTCTCACCAATTCAAAAGTTAATTCCCATTTAGTATGGACAATTTTAAATATTCCAATCACAGAGCAACCGGCCAACAACCTAACAATTTTTGGAGGCGTTTTGACAAATGAAAAAATGGGGAACTGGAAAGATCATTATTGTTACCATCCTTGCATTGGCTATCTTAGTATTAGCGGGATATTTCTTTGGCGAAAAACCGTCGCCGGGAGAGAGTTCGTCTGCAACGTCCAGTGATACCGCCGCTGCTACAGCAAAACTCACTCCTAATTATACAAAATGAATATTTTGTATAATTAGGAGGAGGGGTTCAACCCAGTTGGGGTTTGGAGAGCCCGGATTGTGGTTCTGGTTTAGGAGGTCAAAAAACACCCATGAAACGCGATTATTTAGCCCAGTGTCCACTGGTGCTGCGGAGTTTTCTTGGATATTTGGAAAATACCCTTGGCAAATCACCAAAGACCGTGGAAGAATATTTTTTAGATATCCGGACGTTTTTACGTTATTTAAAATACAGCCGCAAATTGGCGCCGTCGGATCAACCCATTGAATCCATTGAGATCGACGATGTCACCATCGATCTGTTAAGGACGGTCACATTGTCGGATGCCTATGAATTCTTCCATTATGTCCGAGTGGACCGCAACAACCAATCGGCTGCACGGGCTCGGAAGGTTTGCAGCTTAAAGGCGTTCTTTAAGTTTTTGTCTACCAAATCCAAGTCCAGCGAACGCCTGGAGTCTGATCCGTTGGCGGAACTCGACGCACCAAAAATCAAACGGTCCTTACCCAAATATTTGACGTTAGAACAAAGTATCGAATTGCTAAATAGTGTCGAAGGCCCATTCCAGCAGCGGGATTATTGCATTCTTACCTTATTTCTCAACTGCGGGTTGCGCCTATCTGAACTGGTAGGGTTGGATTTGGGAGACATTCGCAGCGATCACACCATGCGTGTTACAGGCAAAGGAAATAAGGAACGGACCGTTTATTTAAATGAGGCTTGTCTCACCGCCATTGAGAACTATTTAAAGGTCCGGCCTCATGAAGGCGTCAAGGATCGATATGCCCTTTTTCTAAGCAAACAAAAACAGCGTATTAGCCCAAAGACCGTACAGTGGATGGTAAAGCATTATTTGGAAAAGATTGGGCTGGATGGCCAAGGATACTCGGTACATAAATTGCGCCATACAGCGGCCACCTTGATGTACCAACACGGTGATGTAAATATCCGTGTCTTGCAGGAATTGTTGGGGCATGAGAATCTATCCACCACTGAAATTTACACCCACGTATCGGATAAACAGCTCCAACAAGGCATCGAAGCCAATCCTTTGGCAAATGTGAAGATGAGAAAATCCCCAGCTATCCCTGATAATCAAACAAAAAAAGAACCGGATCAAGAAAACTAAAAATTCTCTGATCCGGTTCTTTAAATTCTCTGATCCGGTCCTTTTTTATTCAATTTATGAATTTATATCAACTTGCGGTGTAGTCGGAAAATTGGGCGGATAAACCGATTCCCGGGATGTCAAGAGACTGCATACAGCCGCTTTTACGATCGATAGAGACCGAGAATTGACCCGACTCCCCTGTTCCAGAAAAAGTGAGGGATTCATCGGTTTTATCAATTTTAAGGCCGTCTTTGGAGGCAAGGGCGTTAAAAGCATAGATGACAGCCGTCCCAAAAGCAGAGTCTGGGAATTGCTGTGGATCGATGCTGCAAGATAGTCCCATAAAACCCAGTGTCATGGTATTTGACTGGGCGTTCCAATCCATGGTAAGACCTTTTAAAGAGGAAGGTGCAAGCACTTCAATGGTACAATTCCCCCCGTCTAAACGGGTGATTTTGGCCTCGATCTCGGTACCGTTGTATTGAATCTTGGCCATAGTGGAAAAAGCGTTTGGGACGGAACTGAGATCCGCCTCGGAACCCGATCCGGATCCAGATATCGTGGAACAGCCAGTCATTACCGTCAAAATAAAAATCATGCTGCATAGGAAAACCGCCAAACGCTTCATCGTCATCACCCTTATTTCTCAAGATCAAGAAAGACTCTGGGCAGCATCTGGATCAGATCGGAGGCCAGCATGGCATGCTGGGAAAAACACTGGGCGCATCGGTCTCCCGCCAGCCCGTGAAGATAGACGGCAGCGGCAGCCGCCTTCCCTACTTCCATCCCCTGTGCCACAAAAGCGGCAATCATCCCGGCAAGGACGTCTCCCGATCCGCCTTTGGCCATACCGGGATTGCCGGTCGAATTGATCCAGGTTTGGCCGTCCGGTGTGGCAACGATGGTTCCCGCCCCCTTAAGCACCAAGGTAACGGGATACTGCTGCACGAATTCCTTGGCCGTATGGAGCCGGTTTTCCTGGATCTCGGCAGTGGATTTGCCGGTCAACCGGGACATTTCTCCTGGATGGGGCGTCAAAATGATCGATGCTGTCGATTGCTTTACTCTATCTATATGATGGCTCAGGGCATTTATTCCATCGGCATCGACGATAACAGGACATTTTGCATGCTGAAGGACCGCTTCCAAAATGGTTTGGGTGTGAATGTTATCCCCCATCCCGCAGCCGATTAAGCATGCGGAAGCGGAAGAAAGCTGTTCTAAGATAGCGGGAAGGGATTGCTCGGATAAAGTCCCCTCTGGACTTTGATCCAAAGGAATCAGTACCGGTTCGGTGAGCTTACAGGAGAGTGCAGCACAGGCATCTTTTGGCGTCATGAGATAGGTGAGGCCGGCACCGCATCGCATAGCGGCTTTGGCAGATAATTCAGCCGCCCCTGTCATACCAGCTTTCCCGCAGATGCATAGGAGTTTTCCAAAAGTTCCTTTGTGGGAATTAGGATGGCGGGCCGGAAACCATTTTTTGACCTCTTCAAAGGAAAGGGTATGCTGTGCAGTTGGGATGGATTCTCCCAAGGACTGAGTATAAAAAAGAGGTTCCACAAAGACCTTTCCGCAATATTGGGCGGCGGGATAAATCAGATGGACAGGTTTATAGGTAAAAAACGTAACGGTATCATCGGCTTGGATACATGGCCCCTGGACGCATCCGGTGTCGCAATGAGCGCCGCTTGGAATATCAATGGACACTACGGTAGCACAGCTTTCCCCTACAGCCTTTATGTATCGGCTATAGGGTTCGTCTAGGATGCCATGGAATCCAATGCCAAATAGAGCGTCTACAATCCAGTGGGCCGACTGAATGAGGGAGAAACAGAATTCTTCCTGGTCAGGCGAAGGGGACGGATCCAAAATCGAAACAGAGAGGGTTTTGAGCTGCTCCAGCATATACATCGAATCAGGAGTTTTCGATGTCCCCCCTGGAAAAATGACCGATACGTCCCATCCTTCTAGACATAGACGGCGAGCTGCTACCAAACCGTCTCCGCCGTTGTTGCCACGTCCACACAGGAAAACCACCTTAGTTTTATGCGGTGTCGCCTTATTTCTATTAAGCAGATGTTCGGCCACCGCTTGACCAGCCTGCTCCATCATTTGAAGATAGGCAACGCCTGATGCAGCAATGGCCGCTTCGATATCTCTTGTTTGTCCGGCATTGTAGATATTCATGCTTCCACCTCCCGGGATGCCACAACCACAGCGGCGGCATATTGCTTGGTATGGGTGATGCTGACGGCAAATTCCAATCCAGTGGGCTGCACCATCGCTTTGGCACGGCCGGTAAAGGAGAGATAGGGTTTGCCGTTTGGAAGACGCAAAAGCTGCACTTCAGAAAAAGAGAAGCCGCGGATTCCTGTTCCCATAGCCTTAGAAAAAGCCTCTTTGGCACAAAAGGATGCTGCAACACTTTGCGCCGGCATACCGCGTTTTTCCAGCTGACGGTACTCCTCTTCCCCAAGGATACGCCGGCAAAAGCCATCGTGCCGCATACAATGATGGATCCGTTCAATTTCCACCATATCGATTCCAACCGTATACAAAGTGGTTCTCCTCCCCTGCTATTTTATAGAGCTTATCATTCGATCTTTGGTTTATTATAGCATTTTGCTTATGCTTTGTCTTGCAATTTTTGAGGTTCGGTGTTATAGTAAAAAAAGATAACGCTGTGAGGAAGAGAGTAAGTTGTTCCCAGAAAACACAGATAGAGAGAATGATCCATCGGCTGGAAGGTCATTTGTGTGTTAGGGCGTCTGAAGTTCACTTCTGAGCGGCGCGTCTGAAGGATACAAGGCTTTTTGTATTTGAGTAGGGCGCGACGGATAGCTCCGTTATAAGCTTTCAGTTAAGAGCTTGCCTTTTTAACAGTGTGAGGCAGGAATATTGGGTGGTACCGCGGAGGCTCGCCTTCGTCCCGATTTTGCGGGATGATTGGGCGGGCTTTTTTATTTGAAGTTTATCGTAATCATCCGCTTGCTACTGTTGTTTTTATTTGTGTGAGAGGTGAATCAAAAATGAGAGAAAAGCTGGAAAGCATCCGGGAAATAGCAAAATCCCGGCTCCAGGAGGTCAAGGACCGCAAGGCTTTGGATGGATTGCGGGTTTATTTCCTGGGGAAAAAGGGAGAGCTTACCTCTATTTTAAAACAGATGGGTAAACTCTCTCCAGAGGAGCGTCCCATCATCGGCCAGCTGGCCAATGAGGTCCGCTCGGAAATTGAATCGTTTATTGAAAAGCGTGGCCAACAACTCAAAGAGGAAGAACAAAATGCCCGTCTGGCTGCGGAATGCATCGACGTCACCATGCCGGGCAAGCACAATGCTTTAGGCCATAAGCATCCCCTCTCGGTGGTGCTGGAGGAGATGGAAGAAATCTTCATCGGTATGGGTTTTGACATTGCGGAAGGTCCTGAAGTGGAGTTGGATTACTATAACTTTGAGGCCTTAAACATTCCGAAGAACCATCCGGCCCGCGATACCCAGGATACGTTTTATATTGATGATAACATCGTGTTGCGCACCCAGACTTCTCCTGTACAGATCCGCACCATGGAAAAGCGCAAGCCTCCCATCCGCATCATTGCCCCGGGACGCGTCTATCGTTCGGACGCTGTGGATGCCACCCACTCCCCCCTCTTCCATCAGATCGAGGGCTTGGTAGTGGACAAAGGCATCACCATGGCCGATTTAAAGGGCACGCTGGAGGTATTTGTCCGCCGTCTGTACGGCGAGGATGCCCAAGTGCGGTTCCGCCCCCATCACTTCCCCTTTACAGAGCCCTCGGCCGAAGTGGATATCCAATGCTTTGCCTGCCACGGCGAAGGCTGCCGTCTCTGCAAAGGCGAGGGTTGGATTGAGATCTTGGGCTGCGGTATGGTGCATCCCAAGGTATTGTCGATTTGCGACATCGATCCGGAGGAATACAGCGGCTTTGCCTTCGGCATCGGCTTAGAACGTGTGGTCATGCGCCGCTTTAACATCAATGACCTGCGGCTGTTTTACGACAATGACCTGAGATTCCTTTCCCAATTTTAGTAGGAGGTGACGCACAATGAAGATTTCAACCAAATGGATGCATGATTTTGTTCAGCTGGAGGATATGTCTCCCCGCGCTTTTTCCGAAGCCCTTACCATGAGTGGTTCCAAGGTGGAAGGGTATGAGCAGGAAGGCAGTGAAATTGAAAATGTTGTGGTTGGTCAGGTGTTGAGCATCTCGCCCCATCCCAATGCCGATAAATTGGTGGTTTGCTCGGTGGATGTGGGGCAGGATTCCCCCATCGCCATTGTGACAGGCGCCACCAACCTGACCGAAGGTGACTATGTCCCAGTGGCTCTGCACGGTTCCAAACTGCCGGGCGGGGTCAACATCAAAAAAGGGAAGCTGAGAGGCGTAGAGTCCCAGGGCATGATGTGCGGCATCGAAGAGCTAGGACTTACCACCAACGATTTCCCTGGCGTCATCGCCGATGGCATTTTTATCCTCACCGATGAGTGTGATCATACATTGGGCATGGATATCAAAAAGGCCATCGGTTTGGATGATATGGTCTTTGACTTTGAAATTACATCCAATCGCCCTGACTGCCTGTCCATCATTGGCCTGGCCAGAGAAGCTGCCGTTACCTTCCACAAGCCCTTTGCGCTTCCTAAACCGGAGGTCAAAGGCGGTCACGGCGATGCGGCGGAACTCCTGAATGTCAAGATCAGCGCTCCCGACTTATGCTATCGCTATGCAGCCAGGGTGGTCAAGAACGTCCGTGTAGCTCCTTCTCCCCGTTGGATGCGGGAGCGCCTGCGTGCGTGTGGAGTCCGCCCCATCAACAATATTGTAGATATCACAAACTACGTCATGCTGGAATACGGCCAGCCCATGCACGCTTTTGACTATAATCTGATGGCAGGCCATAACATCGATGCACGCCGTGCTGTGGATGGCGAGACCATCACCACCTTGGACGGCGTGGAACGCACCTTAACTTCCGATATGCTAGTCATTGCCGACGATCAGAAACCCATGGCGGTAGCAGGCGTTATGGGCGGCGAATTCAGCAGTATCTTTGACAATACTACCACCATTGTATTTGAATCGGCCTGTTTCTCCGGCCCCTCTGTCCGTGTAACGGCCAAGAAGCTGGGCATGCGTACCGAGTCCTCCGGCCGCTTTGAAAAGGGCCTTGATCCGGAAAACTGCATTCCCGCTTTGGAGCGGGCCTGCCAATTGGTAGAGCTGTTGGATGCCGGCGACGTATGCGACGGCATTGTAGAAGTGGATTGTTCCGATAAGACACCTCGTTCGATCCCGTTGGATGCCGAGTGGATCAACCGTTTCCTGGGCATTCAGATTCCGGAACAAGATATGATCGATATCCTGAAGAGCTTGGAATTCAAGGTGGAGAACGGCCAAGTGATCGCCCCCTCCTTCCGCAGCGATATCGAATGCAAAGCGGATATCGCCGAAGAAATCGCCCGGTTCTACGGCTATAATAAGATCCCGTCCACCACTATTCGCGGCAGTGCGCAGGGTGGCTATACTCTGGAACAGCAGTTTAAGCGTTCGGTAAATACTGCCATGTTGGCTTTGGGATACTCTGAAGTATCCACCTATTCCTTCATCAGTCCCAAGGAATATGACCGCATCCGCATGCCGGCCGACAGTGATCTGCGTCGGTCGGTGGTGATTGCCAATCCTTTGGGAGAAGATACCAGCATTATGCGTACTACGGCGTTGCCGTCCATGTGCCAGGTATTGGGTAACAACTTCGCCGATCGGAATCTTTCGGCTGCCGTCTATGAGCTGGCCACTGAATATATTCCCCAAGAAGGGCAAGCCCTGCCGTTGGAGAAAAAATGCGTCATCCTCGGCCAATATGGTCCAGAAGTTGATTTTTATTCCATCAAAGGTGCGGTAGAAGGTCTCCTGGAATCTCTGCGCGTCACAGAATACGATGTGACAGCGGCAAAGGATGAACCTGCCTTCCATCCGGGACGTTGTGCGAAATTGACTATTGGTGACAAACAGCTGGGTATTGTCGGAGAACTGCATCCTCTGGTTCAAGAGGCTTACGGCATCGGTTCCCGCGCCTATGTGGCCATGCTGGATTTCAGCCTTATGTATGAAAATCATGTGGCCGACATACAATATAAACCACTCCCCCGTTTCCCTGCCGTGACCAGGGATTTGGCTTTGGTATGTGACGATAACATTCCGGTACTCACGTTGCAAAATACCATCCGAAAAGCAGCGGGGCAGCGATTGGAGAAGCTGGAATTGTTCGACGTTTACAAGGGCAAACAGATTCCCGAGGGCAAAAAGAGCGTGGCTTTCAGCCTGTTGTTACGTTCGCATGATTCCACCCTCACCGATGCAGAATGCGATTCTATGATCCAAAAAGCCATCAAAGCGCTTCATGAAATTGGCGCAGAACTGCGCTCTTAACCCTGTGGATTTATTTTCGTTTAGCGATTGAATTGTCCGGTTGGTTATTGTATAATGGGAAAGACGGTAAGACCATGAGGAGGGGTTTGCAATGTTTGATAAGACCATGACCTTTTCTATCGGCGGCGACCATGAGGATGAGATGAAACGTATTTTGACTATGGTTTATGACGCTTTAAGGGAAAAAGGCTACAATCCCATCAACCAGATTGTAGGGTATATTCTCTCAGAAGACCCCACTTATATTACCACCCATAACAATGCCCGCAGCTTGATCCGCAAGATCGACCGGGATGAATTGCTTCAAGCTTTGGTAAAGTCCTATTTAGGCGAATAAAAAGTACCGCGTGATAGAGGGGATTTTTTTGATCCCCTCTATTTTTATAACCGATGGGTTACCGGATTTCTCTTTGCAAGGTAGAAGATTTGTGCTATAATAATTCAGATAAGGATGACAGGAGGACATTTTATGAGTGATAAAAAAGCAGGTAAGAATGCATTTTTGATGTATAAAGGGAAACCGTTGGTCCGCAGTGGGAAAACCATTTATTACGGCAGCATGGCGGATAAATACGTTGTGATGCTTCAAATTCTCAGCACCAAGCCGTATCAGGACATGGAGATTGCAGACAAAGTGCTGGTGCAGCTGATGTACACCGATCCGGAAATCCGCGCTCGTGATCGCATTGTCAAGAAGAGCGAAAAGGAAGGCCTTTATAATGCGCTCGACATCGGTTCCATCTGGCTGGAACGGGCTTTGCGAGATCAATAAAACATGTCAAAGGTCAAAACTTCTGGCTTTACCGGAGGCATGAAGAAACCCTAAAAGGGTGTAATACAAACAATGCCCCTAAAGAGGTTCCGAAAAGGTCTGCCGACTGTATTGCTTTTTCGGGCAACCCCTGGAGGGGTATTGTTTTATGCCTTGGTTTCCTTGCTACCCGTATCTGATCTTCTTCCAATTGCTTTTTATGTATTCC
>CAJFOZ010000053.1 GCA_904397895.1 uncultured Clostridia bacterium | reverse complement strand
GGCCTTGTTGCCCATTACGAAGTCAACGCCGGCGGCGGTGATAACGCTGGGTACCATCTCGCTGGGCAGGCCGATATTGGTTTCACCCAGGGTAGCGTCGGCTTTGTCAGCGTTGCCCGAGAAACCATCTGCATTGTAGGGCAGAGCCACCGATGCGGACTTGTTTTCCGCGACGCTGATACCAGAATCCTTCAGCTTAATGGCGAAGGAACGGATGCCGTAGGGTTTGATGTCAAAGACCAGTTTGCCGTCTTTGAGCTCGTAAGCGCCTTGTTCAGCGGAAACGTCTTCGGGCATGGTCTCTTCAGAACCGTACACTTCGCGGACGCTCTCGATACCGTTGCCGATGGAGAATTCCACGCCGGTCTGCTGTTTGTCGGTGCCCTCGTTAAAGCGGACGATGATCTCGTCACCCTGGTTCTCTAAGCCTTCGCCAACTTCGCCGCCCTTAACAGCGCGGACGATGACGTCGTCATTGCTGATGGAAGCGAAGGAGTAGTTGGAACCGAGGGAACCCTCGTGTTTGACGGTCTGGAAGGCCACCATAGGCTCGGTGAAGAGCTGGGCCTGCTGCTGGGTATCGGCCTCGCCGTAGGTATTGGCATGGCCGTAGATGGCGTAACCGAAGCGGTTCTCGCCTTGATCCATATGAGACTGCTGACTCTCGCCAAGATAGTCACCGGTGGGGGTATGGATCAGGGTCAGACGCAGGGTATTGCTGTAGGGTTTATCCCAGCCGTTCTTGCTGTCGCTGAAGACGGAAACACCGTAATCACCAGAAGTGTCGGTGATATCGGCCCACTTCTGAGCCGGTACTTCTGCCTGCCACTGGGTGTTGTTGCCACGTTCAATGGCGCCAAGGCCCAGGTCATAAGTAGCGGTGTCGTTGGTGGCGGTGAAGGAGAAGGTGGCCTTCATCATGGTGGAAGATTCATACCAGTCAACAACGTTCTGGACTTCCACGGCCTCGCCGCCGGCTTCCAGGCTGATGATCTGTTCATAACTGGAGTTACCGTACTCACGTGTGATCTTCAAAGCGACGCGAGCAGGACCGTCCTCCACAACCTCAAACTTGGAGGCTTTGTCAGCGGTGACATATTCGCGGGCATCCTTGAAAGCATAGTCGTCAAACTTCAGCTCCCAAGCCGGCCACTCGGTCTCTGTATCATCCAACAGACCAAGACGGATGGGTTCAGCCAGAAGCTCTTTACCCAGCTCTTTGTCGTAGATGCTGTGGATATCGCCGTTGGCGTCGATAATAACATTGTATTTCTCATTGGAGAGGGAGTCAGTGGTAACCGACAAGCCGGTGTCGATTTCACTGGCGCTGTCGGCCGGGCGGACGTCAAACACACGGTAACCCATGGAGGAAACCTCTGCCTTAAAGAGGATGTCAAACACATTGCCGTCTTTGGAGAGGATCTGGGAGGGTACTTCGTTGCCTTGGTCGTCATAGACGCGGACATATTCACAGTCGCTATCCATGGTGACGGTGGCCTCCACGGTGTCGTTGCGGTCCAGGGCCACGGGGTTGTTGACCACAAGGGCGGTGCCCTCAGCAACGCTGGTATCCATGACGGAGGCGACCCCACCCACAGCGTTTTCATATTCGTTGCCAAACTGGTTGAGGGACAGCATATAGTCGTTCCAGCTGCGGTCATACTCACTGGCAAAAGAAGTACCGGTGATATCGTCGTGGAACTGGTGGCCGATGACCCGGGTCCAGGCGGTGGTCAGCTCGTCGAGAGGATACTCTTCGGTTCCTAGCCAGGAGGCGGCAACGGCCGATTTCTCAGCGGCGACGCCTAGGAGCTCGTTGCGGGAGTTCCAGCGGTGGCCGATGGCGCGGGAGGTCCAGGAACCGACGCCGTGCTCGCGCAGAAGCATTTCGCCTTCATAGGTGGGAGCGTTTGCTTTTTGCTCCTCGGTCATATCCCGGGCCCATTGGTCGGTGGTGGAGGAAATGACGTCGATATCGCTGATATCATTTTGTGCGATATCGTTATCCACCACATTGATGGAAGATTGTCCAACAGCACCGCCGGTGTCGCCGACGCCATAGTAGAAGGTAGTGCCGTAGAAGCCCCAGTTCTTATTGGCGTCCAATTTGCCTAAGATCCAATTGTCTTCACGACGGCTGCTGCTGACGCTGGAAGTGTAGCTGCCGTTATCGATGGAGGCCATAACCGAGTTGCCGTCCGGACCAATCCAGCGGCCAATGTCAAAGGGCATTTCTGCATTGACAAAGGCGTTACCCCAGGTCAATTTCTGGGTCATGAAGGAAATCAGGTTCATGTGGGACATCCAGGAAGGCATGGCTGCACCAAAGCCGAAGCAGTCGGGCAGGTAAATGTCCTTGCTGCGTTTCTCATTGCCGAAGGTATCGGCAAAGTATTGGTTGCCGTACAAAGCGTTACGGATCAAAGCTTCAGGGGAAGGACCATTTTGGTCGCCGTTTTCCCAGGAACTGCCGGCCGTGTTCCAACGGCCCTGGGCCACATATTCCTTGACCTGCTCGAATTCCTCCGGATAATACTCTTCCATCAGGGCGTACCGGCGGGCGCCTTCAAAGCTGATCTTGTAGTTAGGGCTGTTTTCAATACGGTCAAAATTCTCCCGCAGGGTCTTAGAGATATAGTCTTTAATGGTAGTCTCGTAGGTCCAGTTCCAAATAGTATCCAAGTGGGAGGTAGCCACAGCGTAAATCTTGCCATCGCCGCTCTCCGGCATGGGGTCCACACCCTCAGGCAGGGTAAAGGCAGAGGCGGGAACCAATTCGTCGGCGCCGCCGTCAATAGACCAGAACAATCTATTGTAGGATCCACCGCTTCCCTGGACATAGTCCATCTGGAAGGAATAGGTGCCGGCTTTCAGTTCCACAGGCTGTCCAACTTTATCTTGACCACTGTTGGTTACCCATGCGTCCAGAACTAATTTACCGTCGATGTACACACGAGCGCCGTCATCTGTTTTACCGGTAAATTTATAAGTACCGTCCTTGGGGATGGTAATATTACCGGTATAACGAGCACCGGCCCAGTTCATTTGGCCTGTCTGGGTTTTCAGCGTATACTTGAACTCTCGATTGTCGATCTGATCAGCATACGAAGAACCCTTTAGATTTTCAGGTTCCAGAGCATATGGCTCTTGGGGGAGAACAGTATAGTAATCCACCCAAAGGCCAGGATTACCGGCGGGTTCTTCCGCCGCCGCTGCCAAGGTTGGCAATGCAGCAGAACATGTCATTGCCAGGCTTAAGGCAAATGCAAGAATTTTTCTTGACTTCTTCAATGATACAACCTCCTTCATAGGTGAAAGTAAATATGTAAAGACATCCCGTCAATGTCTTTTACAACAAAAATTGTATAATGCTATAATTTATTGTCATTTGTTTTTATTGCTATATACCGTAGAAATTATTTCAACGGTACATAATAATAAATTATTTGCCAATAACAATAAAATTTATAGATAAAAGCCCTTGTGTATATCATAATACATTTTTTGCCAATGTGAACCGTAAAATCTTTAGATTTCATGGATTTTCTTTTTATTTCTTTAGCCATACTGGTGCATTCTAAATAATATATTTAATTAAATAAGTGAATTAAGTGAAAAATATGGGGAAATAAATATAAAAATAATATTATTGATGTGAATGTTGACTTAATCGAGTGAAGAATAAAATTATATCAAAAATATCTGCCGAACCGTCGAAACGATTCGGCAGATACTTAGGAAAATTGCGAAAATGAGGTAAATAGGTTATTTGATGTTCATAGAGCAGTTGACCCTTGTGTCAAGCTGAGTTCCGTTAGAATAACCGACCAAGTCAAAGATCCGGAAACCAACGCTGCCCACCGACAGGTCAAAGTCCCAGGTGCGGACATTGCCGTTATCGGTATAGGTCAAATTGGAAAGGGTGATGCTCTTGTCACGCTCATTGCGGATGGAAATCTTGTTGACGCCGGTGGTGGTGACGGCAGTGCCATGGAATACTTCGTCCTTAGCAGCCGACTCACTGGAGAAGTCAAGGCTCATAACGTGGGCGTCGCCAATCACGGGGGGAAGCTCAGGGGCGGGTTTTCCGACGGTGAGTTTAATGTCGAACGTCTTATCCAGCCACTGGGAGCCGGAGTGAGCTTTGACGGTCAAGGTACGGTTACCGTTAGTGCCCAAGGAGGCGCGCAGTTTCCAGGTGCGGACATAACCGTCGTCGGTATAATCCTCGCCGATGAGGCCGATAGCGTCGCCATTTTCGTTGGTAAGCGCCATGCGGTCTACAGCAGTGGAGGTGATGGCGGTAATGGTGAAAATTTCGTACTTATCCACGTTGGACTTGTCAACAGAGGCCATAGTGAAGGAAGGCCTGACATCGGCAATAGGAGCCGAATCAACCAATACATCGACGCTGACGCCGGTGCTAATCCACTGGCCATCTTCTTTTACGTCCAAATAAATGGAACGATTACCGGCCGTCCCTAGAGAGGTTTTGATGGTCCAAACCTTCAGGCCGTCAATGATATCATAACCAAAGCCGCTCATACCCAGAAGCTTGCCATGGTCGTTGGTGATGCGAACTTCCTGAATATCTTTAGGAGTAGTGACGGTAAGAGTAATAGCTTCGTTGACAGCGTAGGAGGTCTTATCGGAAATCATGGAGTAGCGTTCCACCAAATCTTCAATAGCGTTGTAGATATCGGCGGTAGCCTGGTCGATCTGTTCCTGATAGTAGAGGCCGTTGTAGATCTCCTCGCCGGCGGCGATGGCCGAAAGCAGAGCGTTGTAGGACTCCTCGGTATAACGGGATTGATCAATAGCCTTGGCTTCGTCCAGAGCCAGCTTCAGGCCGGATTTATCGGCCTTGGCAGGATCCAGTTCCAAAGCAATGTAAGCGGCGTTGAGATCCTCAACCGCTTTATTAACCTGTTCCTGAGTGGCGGCGGCATCGTCGCGGACAACGATGGCAGCTTCCAGAGCAGCGTTTAAGTTGGCGGTCGATTCGGGGGTGTATTTATCCTCGATGCTCTGAGCCAGCTCGATAAGAGAGATCAGTTGATCCTTGTTGGGAGCAACGGCGTCTTCGCTGTAACGGCCGATGCGCAGGTCATCGATATAAGCGGTATGGGTACCCTTGTGAGCCCCAGGCTTGTCAAAACCTAGCATAATATCGTCGATGGTATTACCGGCAATCCAATCGCCGATATCGATGCGGTAATACTGCCATTTGCCGACGGTGGCTTTCTCAGTGCCTTCTACCTTGGGATCCTCAGGATGGTGTTTGGGATGAACTTGGACACCACGATGGTCAAGGATATAGTTGCCGTCTATATTGATGTCGCGTAAGGGGCTTCCGGAGGCCATTTTCATATCGACATTCATGCTCAGGGCGTCTTCGTCTTCGGCATACAGCCAATACTCAATGTACATATCGTCGGTGACCTGAATGTTGGTGGTGTAAATGCTGGTGTAGGCAAAAGCGTCTCCGTCGCCATTGACATTGACGGTCAGCTTGTGGGAATTGTTGCCGGTATGGGCCATAGCGTCGGTAGTGCCGGACTCAAAGGAAGCATTATTGGTGCCGCCGCTTTGGCCATTCATATTGACGTTGGAAACCGGATCGTTGGCCTCGAAGCCAGAATAATCGGTGAATTTCTTAACCGGATTAACAGGTTCGTCTCCCCGCTCTCTGGAGTCGTACATCTCGGTGACAATTTCACCATCGTAAGCTTCATTGACGGCAGTAGCCGACAGGATGACAATATCATTGTCTTCCGGCAGCTGGATCAAGGTAGCGCCTTCCGGGATGTCCAGCTCATACTTGAACATGTAGATCTCCGAAGCGATCTGATCGGCGCCGTTTTCATGGTGATGGGTGGCAACGTAAGCCACGTCGTCTTCCTTGACGTAACCGCCGTGAGACAGGGTAGGACCGGCTTGATCCCATTGGCCCACACGCTCATGATAGTCAGCGATGCTGACGGTCTGAGCCGACAGAGTCTGGGTACGGTCGCCTACGTTGAAGGTTGCTTCCTTGTCGCCGTTGAGGGAGAAGGCCATCAAATAGACCTTGTTGTAATTGCCGGAGGGCAGGTTGATGTTCTGGCCGTTGGAGACCACCACGTTGTTGGCGCGGTCGGCCTTGTTGCCCATGAGGAAATCGACGCCGGCGGCGGTGACCACGCTGGGTACCATCTCGCTGGGCAAACCAATATTGGTTTCGCCAAGGTTGGCGTCGGCCTTGTCAGCGTTACCTGAGAAGCCGTCTGCATTGTAGGGCAAATCCACCGAGGCAGACTTATCCTCAGGAGCGGTGACGCCAGAATCCTTCAGCTTAATGGCGAAGGAACGGATGCCGTAGGGTTTGATGTCAAAGACCAGCTTGCCGTCCTTGAGCTCGTAAGCGCCCTGTTCAGCAGAGACGTCTTCGGGCATGGCTTCTTCCGAGCCGTACACTTCGCGGACACTTTCGATGCCGTTGCCGATGGAGAATTCTACGCCGGTCTGCTGTTTGCTAGCGCCTTCGTTGAAACGAACGATGATCTCGTCGCCTTGATTCTCAAGGCCTTCGCCAACTTCGCCGTTTTTGACAGCGCGGACGATGACATCGTCATTGCTGATGGAGGCGAAGGAATAGTTGGAACCGAGAGCGCCTTCATGTTTGACGGTTTGGAAGGCCACCATAGGCTCGGTGAAGAGCTGGGCCTGTTGCTGGGTATCGGCCTCGGCATAGGTGCCTGCATGGCCGTAGATGGCATAACCGAAGCGGTTCTCGCCCCAATCCATGTAATCCTGCTGGTGATCGTTGCCGTAGCTGCCGGTGGGAGTGTGGATGAGGGTCAGACGCAGAGTATCGTCGTGAGGTTTATCCCAGCCGTTCTTACTGTCGCTGAAGATGGAGACACCATAAGAACCGTCCTTATTGGTCAGATCGGCCCACTTCTGGGCGGGGGATTCGGCTTGCCACTGGGTATTGTTGCCGCGCTCAATAGCGCCCAACCCTAAGTCGTAAGTGGCGGTATCGTTGGAAGGGCTGAGTTGGAAGGTAGCTTTGAGCATAGTGGATTTTTCAGCCCAGTCGATGACGTTCTGGACTTCTACGGCCTCGCCGCCGGCATCCAGGCTGATGATTTGCTCGTAGGTGGAGTTGCCGTACTCGCGGGTGATCTTCAGAGCCACACGGGCAGGACCGTCTTCCACAATTTCAAACTGGGGAGCTTTGTCAGCTGTGACATATTCACGGGCATCTTTGTGAGCATAATCGTCAAAATTCAGCTCCCAAGCCGGCCATCCGGTTTCGGTGTCGTCCAGCTGGCCCAAGCGGATGGGTTCAGCCAACAGCTCTTTGCCCAGCTCTTTGTCGTAGATGCTGCGGATATCGCCGTTGGCATCGATGGTAACGTCATATTTTTCATTGGAGAGGTTATCAAAGGTGACGCTTAGATTGCTTTCCAACTGGCATCCGGTCTCAGAGGGACGGACATCGAACACGCGGTAACCCATAGAGGCAACTTCTGCCTTAAAGACGATGTTAAAGACATTACCGTCCTTGCTGATGACCTGGGAGGGGACTTCATTGCCTTGGTCGTCAAAGACCTGCACCGATGCGCAATCGCTATCCATGGTGATAGTGGCTTCCACGGTGTCGTTGCGATCCAGTGCCACGGGGTTATTGACCACCAAAGCAGTGCCCTCAGCAACGCTGGTATCCATGGTGGAGGCGACCCCGCCTACGGCATTCTCATACTCGTTGCCGAACTGGTTGAGGGAGAGCATATAGTCGTTCCAGCTGCGGTCGTATTCACTGGCCAGGGAGGTACCGGTGATATCGTCGTGGAACTGGTGACCGATGACGCGTGTCCAAGCAGTGTTGAAGGCATCCATGGGATACTCTTCCGTCCCCAGCCAGGAGGCCAGAACAGCCGATTTCTCAGCGGCGACACCTAGGAGCTCGTTGCGGGAGTTCCAGCGGTGGCCGATGGCGCGGGAAGTCCAGGAACCGACGCCGTGTTCACGCAGCAGCATTTCGCCTTCATAGGTGGGGGCATTTGCCTTTTGTTCCTCGGTCATATCACGGGCCCATTGATCACTGGAGGCTGCGATGACGTCGATGTTGCTCTCGTCATTCAGGGCCATATCCTTATTCAAAGCTGTAACCGAATCCTGTCCGGGCGATCCACCCTGGTCGCCGCCGGTGCCGTGATAAAGAGTGACGCCGTAGAAGCCCCAGGCTTTGTTGGAATCCAATTTGTTATCACCTGCTTATTTTCACGCAGACCGTCTGGCGCAAACTCGTTGAACTTGAGTCCGTAACCGATGTTATCGATGGAGGCCATAACCGAGTTGCCATCCGGGCCGATCCAGCGGCCAATGTCAAAGGGCAGCTCCTCATTGGGGAAGGCGTTGCCCCAAGTCAGCTTCTGGGTGGTAAAGGAAAGCAGGTTACAATGTGCCATCCAGGAAGGCATGGCGTAACCAAAACCAAAGCAGTCGGGCAGGAAAATGTCACGGCTGCGTTTGTCGTTGCCAAAGGTATCGGCGAAGTACTGGTTGCCGTACAAGGTATTGCGGATCAAGGCTTCCGGGGACGGGCCGTTCTGATCGCCATTTTCCCAAGCGCTTCCGGCCGTGTTCCAACGCCCTTGAGCTACATAATCCTTGACCGTCTCAAACTCCTCCGGATAATATTCCTCTATGAAGGCGTAGCGGCGGGCACCTTCAAAGTTAAAGTTGTAGTTGGGGTTGTCTTTGATCAGCTGGAAATTTTCCCGCATGGTTTTGGGGATGTAGTCCCGGATGGTGGTCTCGAGAGACCAGTTCCAAACGGTATCCAGATGAGCGTTGGCGATGGTATAAATTTTACTATCACCGTGTTCCGGCATGGGATCTACACCCTCCGGTAAGGTAAAGGCCGAGGCGGGGACGGCTTCATCGGCGCCGCCGTCAATGGACCAATACAGACGGTTGTTGGAATCGCCGGTTCCCTGTAGGTAGTCCATCTGGAAGGAATAGGTGCCGGCTTTCAGCTGGATGGGTTCGCTTATCTTATCGGATGCAGAACTGGATATCCATTGGTCGATGATCAGCTGACCGTCGATGTAGAGGAGGGCGCCGTCGTCATTCTTAGCAGTGAATTTATAAGTACCGTCCTTAGGAATGGTGATATTGCCGGTATAACGGGCACCGGCCCAGATGCTTTGTCCGGTTTGGGATTTCAAGGTGTATTGCAGATCACGATGATAAATTTGATCAACATACCCGGACCCCTTTAAATTTTCCGGCTCCAAGGCCCACGGTTCTTCAGGGGAAACGGTATAGTAGTTCGCCCAAAGTCCGGGGTTGCCGCCGGGAGCTTCTTCCGCCGTCGCTGCTAAGGTTGGCAATGCTGCAGAACACGTCATTGCCAAGCTCAAAGCAAACGCGAGAACTTTTTTTGACTTCTTCAATGATACAACCTCCTTCATACTTCATGAATAAGAATTAATATGGTAAAGACATCCCGTTAATGCCTTCACAACAGTATGGTTTATATAAAATAATAAATATAGAAAATAAATTATATGCATATCATAACGTGTTTTTTTAATGGTGTAAACCGTACAATCTTTTGATTTCATGGATTTTCTTTTTATTCTTTCGATTATTATAGTGCAATATACATAATAAATTTAATTAATTAAGTAAAAATATGAATTAAATAAATATAAAATCAACGGGTTTGGTAAAATTAACTTAAATAGGAATGGGTTTGAACAGCAAAATGTTTTAAATTATTTCACCAATAAAATTGGGTGAAAAGATATAATTTTAATAGTTTCCAGTGGAATCCCTTATTTGGATCTGTTATTATTAAGGTATCCTACAAGAAATAATCATAAATTGTAAAAAAGTGACCCATAGAGGTGGATTTTCGGAGGTGTTTTTACGATGTCGGCAGAAAAGATTCTAGTGGTTGATGACGACAGCAATATCTGTGAACTGCTAAGGTTATATTTAGAAAAGGAAGGCTATACCGTATTTTTGGCCTCGGATGGAGGCAAGGCGTTGGAAATGTTTGAAAAAGAAAATCCAAGCCTGCTTCTTTTGGACATCATGTTGCCGGTCCTGGACGGATGGCAGGTATGCCGAGAGATCCGTAAAAAATCCCAAGTACCTATTATTATGTTGACGGCCAAAGGCGAGACCTTTGATAAAATCCTGGGCCTGGAGCTGGGGGCTGACGACTATGTGGTAAAGCCCTTTGAGACCAAAGAAGTAATTGCCCGGGTCAAAGCCGTATTGCGTCGGGCCGCTCCTCAGAATACGGAAAAAGAGGGCAAGATTGTTACATACGATAAGCTGTCCATCAATATGACCAACTATGAGCTGAAGGTGGATGGCAAACAGGTGGATGCCCCTCCCAAAGAGATGGAGCTGATTTATCATCTGGCCAGCAATCCCAACCGGGTTTTTACGCGGGACCAGCTGCTGGATGAAGTGTGGGGGTTTGACTACTATGGCGATTCCCGTACGGTAGACGTACATGTCAAACGCCTGCGGGAAAAGCTGGAGGGCGTTTCAGACAAATGGAGCCTCAAAACAGTGTGGGGCGTGGGATATAAATTTGAGGTGAAAGAATAGTGTTCCGCAGCGTATTTACCAAGTACTTTGCCATGACCACAGCGGTCATTACCTTATGTATGCTCATTTTAGGGGCGGTATTGCTGCAATTTGCCTCCAATTATTGGAGCGACCAAGAACGGGAACGACTTTCTTTGACAGCGGAGCAGTCCTCGCTGCTTTTAAGCAACTATGAACGGGTAATCAACGAGGAATTGGATGAATATGGCCAAGTCCAATGGTGGCTGAAATTGGATGATGTCACTCGGGTGTCCATCAAAGCCATTGCGAGTTCTTTGGGAGCCAATATCTATTTTGTCAATCTGACGGGAAAGGTACAAAATTTGGCTCTGGCGGATCGGGATTTGGCGGCCCAAGACGGCGTCATCCTTCCAGACAGCATTCTCAATTCAACCATTGAAGACGGCGAATTTTATGAGCTGGGGAATTTAAATGGGACCTTTTCCCAAACCTGTTATACGGCTGCGGTTCCGGTTACGGTCCGGACGTTTGGACTGGTGGGCATTGTATGCGTCTCCTCCTCGGCAAGCAACTTGTCCCAGTATGTGGTGGACATGCTTAAAATGTTTTTATTATCTGCTGTGGTGGTGATGATCATCTCCTTCATCCTGGTGTATGCCATCTCCTACCAGATGGTCAAGCCTTTGAGGCAGATGGCGGTGGCGGCCAGACGGTTTGGCGAAGGGGATTTTTCCTATCGGGTGCCCGTACGGGGTAGGGATGAGATTTCAGAACTCAGTAAGGCGTTTAATCAAATGGCGGCATCGCTTGCGTCGGTGGAAGGGATGCGTCGTTCCTTTGTGGCCAATGTCTCCCACGAATTGCGCACCCCCATGACCACTATCGCGGGATTTATCGATGGGATCCTGGACGGGACCATTGAGCCGGACCGCAGGCGACAGTATTTACAAACCGTATCCGACGAGGTGAAACGTTTATCCCGCTTGGTGAAGGAGATGCTGGACATCTCCCGGATCGAGGCGGGTGAGTTGAAACTTAATGTCAGCAACTTTAATATTTGCGATACCATGTTTCGGATTTTGTTCTCCTTTGAGCAGATCATCGATCAAAAAGAGATTGAGATCAAAGGGCTGGAAGAGACCCACAGCATTATGGTAGAGGCCGACGCCGACCGCATCCATCAGGTCATCTACAATTTGGTGGATAACGCCATTAAGTTTACCGATCCCGGCGGGGCCATTACCCTAGGCGTGCGGGAGGAAAACGAACGGGTTTATGTAACGGTACACAACACCGGCAAAGGCATTGCAGTGGGCGACCTGCCGCATGTGTTTGACCGCTTTTATAAGTCGGACAAATCCAGAAGCTTGGACCGCAAAGGAGTCGGGTTGGGACTCTTTATTGTCCGTATGCTCATCCAGGCCCACGGAGGGGAGATTGTAGCACGCAGTGTCGAGGGGCAGTATGCTGAATTTGAATTCTGGATTCCAGCGCCTAAGAAAAAACAGCTGAAAGCCTCCCAAGAAAATCGATAGAATGGACCGGCAGCCCTATTTTCTGAAAAAGGAGAAGGGCTGCCGGTTATTTTTATAGATTGGGAGGTGATTATCCAAGAGGAAGCACCACTCCTTATTATATAGGGAACATATGGGAAAAAGACGCACATTTTGTACCCATCCAAAAGAAAAGAAAGCCGCTGATCATGGATGAATACATTGTGTAATGGAAAAATAGAGACTTTTTGTCTTCATCTGATACTGGATTAAAACTTTTAAAAATGATTATATAAAGGGTTAAAAAGGAAAATTTAAATGGATGTTTTTGAGGTTAGATAACACAAATCTGTGAAACCATAGGACCAATCTAATGCGCAAAAAAATATTTATTCGTTTAAATATTCTTCATACTCGTCTGGTATGATAGGTATAGTACAATTCAGCAGATCTTATAAGAGTGGAGGAAAACACCTCATGAGTGATGACCTTTATGATATTCTCAAAGAATTTGAAGAAAAAGAAAAACAAGAAAAGGCTCGTGCCCAGCAGCGGAAAGCGGAGCTGTTAGGAGAAGAGGATCAAGCGCATGCCTCAGGAGCGGTGGAGAAACAGCCGGAAAAGGAAGTAAAATCCTCCGATACCACAGGTCAGGGGCCTGTGCTTCATCCGTCTGTACAGACGCAGCCCCAGCCAACAGCTGAAGTAAAACAGGAGCAGACGATTTCTTCCAGTCGTCCGTCTCCGGAAAATGCTCCTGTTGGGCCCCAAACCCCCTTCCATAAAGAAAATGATCCTGGCTATATGGGACAACATGGCCCTGTACAGGGCTATCCGAACGGACGCCCGCCCTATCCGGGCCAACAGCCCATGCAAAATGGATATCCCTATCCCTCCCAGGGTCAGCCGCCTTATCCGCCCCAGGGACAACCAATGCCCTATCCGCCTCACGGCGGTCAGCAGGTCCCGCCCCAGCCTCAACGTCCTTATCCCCATAATCCCAATCCTTATTATAGGCAGTATCCTCAGTATCCATATCAACAAGGACGCCCGTCCTATCCGGGCCAACAGCCCATGCAAAATGGATATCCTCATCCCCCCATGGGCCAACCTTATCCACCTCAGGGGCAACAACCCTATCCTCCCCAAAATGGCCAACCGGCGCCGACTCCCCCTGAGCCTCAACGTCCCCAAACGGCTTCCCAGCCGCCAATGCCTTTGCCGGAGGAGAAAGATGGGGAAAACGGCATCCCGCATCCGGATGGCACCGCTCCTCGGCCAAAGCGAAATATAGCTTTTCGTGTGTTGGCTATTGTGCTGGGTGTGGTATTCCTAGGCAGTGTCATCGGGTTCTCTATCCTGGGCGGGTATAACTTGGCACACAGCGGCAATGACAACGATCATGCCGTCGTGGGTGGAGAGAGCAGTTCTCCAGGCTCTTCCGCCCCGATTGAATCGCCGTCTTTGGACATTCAAGATATCCCCGGTTCGGATGAACGCCCCCAGGAAGAAGGAGCCTTGTCTCCCAAGCAGGTGTACAGCCAAGTGTCCCCCTCTGTGGTGGCAATCACATCTTATGGTGCGGACTTTATGTCGGGAGATAGCTACGGCTCCGGCATCATTATGAATGAGGAAGGATACATTATCACCAATGCCCATGTGCTCAGCAATGCCAACAACGTCATGCGGGTTAAATTGCTGTCGGGGGAGGAGTACGAAGCCACCTTCATTGCCGCCGACTCGAAAACCGATCTTGGCGTGATCAAAATCGACGCCCCCGATCTTCAGCCCGCTACCTTCGGAAATTCGGATCAGCTTTCGGTAGGAGATACCGTTTATGCCATCGGCAATCCCGGCGGTCCCCAACTGGAAAGTTCCTTTTCCAGCGGTATGGTATCGGGTATCAACCGTAAGGTTGTCATTGAGGGCAACTCGGAGATGTCCTATATCCAAACCGATGCCGCCATTAACCCGGGCAACTCCGGCGGCGCCTTGATCAATGCCTTTGGCCAGGTGGTGGGTATCAACACCGCGAAAATGTCCTCCACCTCCACTGGGACGGCATATGAAGGGTTGGGATTTGCCATTCCCATCTCTCAGGCACAGCCCTTCATCGACCAGCTTATCCAGTACGGTAAGGTACTCAACCGAGTCAAGATCGGCGCTTCTTTCCAGGTTGTGGACGAGACTACCGCCGCCCTTTATAACCTGCCCCAGGGCCTTTACGTCTATCAGATTGAGGACGACAGCAACCTGTTGCAGGCGGGCGTCCAGCCCGGCGATGTCATCACCCATGCCGACGGCCAGGCGCTGGCCGATGTGGATCAACTAAAGGATATCATTCGCGAGAAACAGGTAGGGGACACGGTCCGCTTGACGGTATCCCGTCAGCGCAGAGGGTCCACACAATCCCAGCAATTTGAAGTGGATGTCCAGCTGATCGAGGATGTGGACACCGCCTTCTCCCAAAACAGCGGTTCCAACCAGACCAGTCCCCTTCAGTAAAGCGATTTGGCACTGCTCTTTCCCTGTACTTCCACCAGGTTCATGCTTTTTATTTCCCATAAAAACCGGGATCCCTTTGCCTTTGACTAGGCGGAGGGATCCCGGTTTTTTGTTTTGTTTAAAATCATCATAATTGCCTGGCATCCATCATAGTCTTAAAGTACAGAATAGAAAATACGGGAGTGATGCAGGATGCCAAGACACCCGAAGAAGTGGAAAAAAGCACTGACCGGCGCAGCTGTTTTAACAGCAGCGGCTTGTATCATTGGATCAGGCGCATCCAATTTTGGAGCATTGGCCGATCGCGCCGCCATGTTATCGGTGGGGCTTGCCTTTCCCGAAGGGGGGCTTTCCCTGCTGAATGGAGATGGCCAGGCCCTGATCCAGGAGGGCACTCATGTGGCAGCCGCTCCACCGGCTGAAACCAGCCAGCCTCCAACCGTATCGGCCTCTGCTTCGTCACAACCCTCCTCTTCTATGGCCTCATCCATGCCGGAGGCTTCCGAACTGGTATCCCAGGCCCCAGAACCCACTGAAGTGCCTGAGGATCAGAGAGGTCCCATTCAGGAGCAGAAGCTGGATACAGCGTCAGGGGATCATTTTGAAAACATATGGGTGAAAAACAGTACCGGACGTACCATCAGCATCCAAGAGGAACTGCAAAAGGAACCCGACGTCAATATGCAGGAGGATGGACCCAAAGTGCTCATTATGCACACCCATACTACCGAAGGGTATGAACTGTTTGACAGAGGGTATTACGACAAAAGTTATTCCATCCGCACCACCGACGCCACCCAAAGTGTCGTACGCGTAGGGGATGAGATCCAGAAAGCCCTCGAAGCACAGGGCATCGGTGTCATTCACGACACCACAGTTCACGATTATCCGGCCTACAACGGATCCTATGGACGCAGTGCCGATACGGTAAAAGCACAGTTGGAGAAAAATCCATCCATCCAGGTGGTGCTGGACATCCATCGGGACGGCATCACCAAAGAAGACGGGACACGGGTAAAACCCACTGTAGAGATCAACGGCAAGAAGGCTGCACAAGTGATGATCATCGCCGGCTGTGAGAGCCAAAGCGTCAGCCATCCCGATTGGGAATTAAACCTCCGTCTGGCTATGCGGCTGCAACAAAGCCTCGCCACCAATTTCCCGGATTTGGCCCGTCCTCTTAAGTTTACGAATGCAAATTACAACCAGAACCTAACCCATGGATCCATCCTCATCGAGATGGGCTCAGAAGCCAACACCTTGGATGAAGCTATGTACTCCGGCCAGATGGTGGGGCAGGCGTTGGGACAGGTGCTGAGTCAATTAAAGGAATAAGCCTTTCAAAATCCAGCAATACTACCTTTCAGGGAAGTGATTGCGGATGAAACGGAAAGGGACATGGATTATAATGACCATCGCCATCCTGCTCACGGTAGGATGTGTTGGCGCAGGGGTGATGCTGGTAGACGACCGGACAGCCTCCGTGGCTATGGGGGACGATGGACGTACTACCGCTCCGGCTATCTCCCAAGAGGGGTTGGCCACCGGCCGGATACTGGGGGAGGAATATACCTTTCCTCTACCGTCCAAGGAACAAATAACCCAGGTGGGAGAACAGGCTCTCGCCGTTATTCCACCGGAAGTCCGCCTGGGAACGGCGGGGATGGGGTATCTGTCCCAGTGGATGGCCGATGCGGTTGAAACTGTTGTGCAGTGGATCACAGGTGAGATATAATGAAGAAAAAGATGGCTGCCTTCTGAAAAGGCAGCCATCTTTTTTATGTTACGTCCTATTAGCCGGCCAGACAGGGAATGGAATCCCCCGTCACGGAAGGGATCCGCACCCAAGCATCTTTACAGAATTGCCAATCGGCATCGGTGGCAAAAATGGAGGGCTTTGTCTCGGCAGTGGCGTATTTGCCCACCGGGATAACGCGGTAGCGGTCGGAGGTCTTGATATCCTCCCGAATATAGGTCATGAGAGGCATATAGGCCGCATCGGTCAAGACGACTTCATCCCCTTGCCGCTTGATGGTGACTTCAATCATCTGGCTGGTGCGGGTGCGGGATTTGTGGACGCTGGACTGATCGGCGATAAAATTGCCCATGGAGTAGACAATGAGACGATCTTTGGGGCCGCTGGAGGTTTGGACGGTGTGCAGTTCCACCGGCTGGACACAGTGGGAGTGGTTTCCAAGCACAATATCGGCTCCTTCCTCGTCCTCGATAAGAGCTTCCGCAATTTTGCGCTGCATGGCGGTAGGTTCATCCTGGTACTCGGCGCCCCAGTGAAGGCTGAGTATGACGAAATCGGCACCGGCTTCCCGGCAGTCCTTGATGTCCTGAAGGATCCGGGGCACATCTTCCATGCTGTCGTGATTGAACAGACGCATGGCAAAGGATTGTTTTTCCTCCGGGATGGTGACGATCATACCGTTGTGGCCGTAGGAATAAGGGACGATGCCAATATTGATGCCGCCGTAGTTGACGATGCAGGGGGTATCGTACTGCTCTTGGGTTTCGTAGGTGCCGCAGAAGTCCACACCGGCCTCGATCATGCTGTTGCGGGTGGCCACCAGGCCTTTCCACCCTTTGTCAAAGCTGTGGTTGTTGGAGGTGGTGAAGAAATTGATGCCGGCGCCCATGGCGTCCCGGATGATCTCGGTAGGATAGTTGAAGCAGGGGTAGCTGGAGGGTTCCTGGGAAGGATCGACCGCGCCTTCCATGTTAGCGATCTTTAAGTCGGCCGTCAGGTAGGGGGAGATGAGGGAGAAGTAGGGGCTAAAATCGTAGGTGCCGTCCTCCTGCTTGGCCGAGGCCACAGGCTGCTTGTGCAGCAAAATATCCCCCATAAACTGCATGGTAACCGTATCCTTTGTCTTGGTTTCGTGCAAAGGATAGGGAGAGGGTGGCACACTGGATTCCTCCTTTTCCGAAGAGACGGGAGTGGTAGAAGATGAAGGAGAGGCTTCGCTGCTTGCAGAAGAGGAGGACGTGGTGGAAGAACTATCGTCCGTGCCTCCGCCCATCAAGGAGGAGATGCCCCAGATGGCGCCGCCTACCAGGATGGTAATAAAGAGAGCCATAAAAAACAGATGCAAAAGATGACGCGCCCTTCTTTTTTTTTGCCGCCGGCGTTGGACGGGAGGTGGTATATTGCTCATGAGTAATTTGCTCCTTTCACGATATTTCAACCTGTTTTACAAGGGAATGGAGTAGACCGATGGTCCTAACCCCACAAAAGGCAAGACGGAAGATTTTACCAGCCGTCCAGCCCGGAACGCTGCATAGCGCCTAAAACTTTGGTGCGCAGGTGTTTGTAATCCTTTTCCAGAGAGCGGATCAACAGTTTGACATCCTGCCGGGCGGTGCATCCGTCCACCGGGCATCGGCTTTTGACGATGGGAAGCCTCTCCTGCCGCACGGCCGCCGATACGTCCCGCTCTTCCACAAAAATAAGGGGGCGGATCAAGGTGATCTTTTTCCGATCCAGGAAGGTGACGGGAGAAAAGCAGCCGATGCGGCCTCCGTTTAAGAGGTTCAAAAAGAAGGTTTCCACTGCATCGTCGAAGTGATGGCCCAAAGCGATCTTGTTGCAGCCGGCCGCTAGAGAGGCATTGTGCAGCACGCCCCGGCGGATTCGAGCACAGAGGGAACAAGGATTTTGCTGTTTTTGTTCCCCAAAAAGAAGCTCCCCCAAAGGCACGCGCTCGATCTGATAGGGTACCTCCAATCTCTCGCACAGTTGAGCGATAGGGGAATAATCGGTCTGCTCTCCGCCAAAGCAAGGGTCTAAGGTGACGGCCTTGAGGGAAAAGGGCTTGGGATAATAAGACCGCAGGGAACTAAGACCTGCCAAAAGGGCAACGGAATCCTTCCCGCCCGACACCCCTATCATAATGGAGTCACCCGGTTCAATCATCTTGTATTTTTCAATAGCGCTGCGCATCTGCCCAGCAAGACGCTGCATATAGTGCATCAAAAATCCCCTTTGTAGCAAGAAGTGACATGGTTAATTTTGAGAAGAATCGGTTTGGGTCAGCGGTTGCGTTCCGTTGGGAAAGGGAGAGGCAGGGCACTTGTGTTCCCGCCAAGAGGATAGAACAACATGGCGGGTAAACAACACAAAAGCCGCCACCATAATAAAGGAAAAGACGTACATCGGCGCCGCATGATCAAAGGACCCGACTGCGTAATAGGCGGAGAGGGCCATAGCGGTACAAGCGTAGTTGACGATGGAAAACCCCACATAAAGGCGCAGATAGAACCTGTCTTTATTCATGAGGAAGAGGGACAGAACCATAATGAGGGTGGGAAAGAGATACCGCTCGTGCATAAAGGCTGTGAGGGTATACAGAGAAGTATAGAGCCACAAGGCGCTGAGTAGTAGTCGGTGTTCCCGTTTGGACACAAAGTAGACAACGCCCGCCGCCAGGACACACAATACAGTGAAGATACTGGACCATTGGGAGAAGGTGAGGAAGAAGAAGGGGCTGTATACCCAAGTACCCGATCCATCAAACAGGCCGAAGAGGTTGCAGGCCCCCAGAGAGGCCAACGAATAGGACACCATGGTGTTAAAGTAGAGATCCATCATCCAAAGCGGCCCCCGCCCGGCGGAGAAGGGAAGGCACACCAGAACAAACACCCCAAAGGCGCAGCCCAGTGCCAAAACAGCCCTCCCGATAGGACGGAAGTCCCTTTGCCGGATGGATGTTATCCCACAGTCCAAGATAAAGTAAAGATATACAGGGGTCATCATCAGGGCCTGGGGCTTGAGCAGTATAGCGCCGGTAAAGGCCAGGGCGCCGGCCACCCATTTGTTTTGCCCCACTAGGTAAAAGGACAGCATCATCAAAGAGGCCAGAAGAGCGTCTACCTGCCCCCAGAAATTGACGTTGAGGAAGCATACCGGATTAAAAAGATAGATGGTAGGGGCAAAATACAACCAAAAACGGTTGCCTGGACGGCATTTCTCCGCCATCTTATACAGCACCCATCCGCCCAGCAGTTCGCCCAGGATAACCGGCGTCTCCATCATCATGCGGTAGACCGGTCCCGTCAGATCCACCTGGAATAGGCCGGCCAGCCAACGGATGACATAAAGAATGTAAAGATAACCGGGAGGATAGTCTAAGAAGCTAGACTTCTGATAGACATCAAACCCATACTCATACACTTCGTTGGACCAGCGGAAGAAATACTGGTAGTCGAAATGGGGGGTCATTACCAAAGCGGCAAAGCATAGTTTTATCACAAAAGCCCCCAGCAGCAAAAACAGGAGCGTCCGGTCGGGCTTTTTAATCTGCTTTAAAGGGGAAACCGTTTCCCATTGGTCTTTGCTGCGGGCATAACCCCAATAAAAGATCCCCAAAACCAAAGCGCCTACCACGAGAAAGGTGGAAAAATAAAAATTGGCATCCAACACCAAAACGATCACATCCTTTTCGAATGGGACGAACAAATCTTCTGCCCATTTGATTGGCATTTCATTGGTTAGTATACCATTATCTTGAAACAGGATCAATGGAATTTGCCCAATCGGGAATGGGGAACAAAACAAAAATGTGATTTGACCTATGAGAAAACAAGAGTATTTAGGTTAAAATCAGGCGATTGAAGGAGTTTACATGGTTTTAAATTGAAAAATCAGGATTTTGTCCTTGACATGGGGGAGAATGTGTGGTAGTATCTGTCTTGTGCCTGGAAAAGGCGCGTGGTTTTTGTGCGCTGAAGTCCAGGATTAGACTGGTTTTGACAGGACAAATTGGTTTTGTGAATCGGTAGGAGGTATTTTTACATGTCAACCTTTATGCCCAAAGCGGGTCAGGTCACCCGCAAATGGTATGTGCTTGACGCTGCCGGTAAGCCCATGGGCCGCATCGCTGCCAAGGCTGCCGTTTTGCTGCGCGGTAAGCATAAGCCCACCTTCGCTCCCCATGTGGATTGCGGAGATCACGTCATCATCATCAACTGCGCCAAAGCAGTGCTGACCGGCAAGAAGCTGGATCAGAAAATGTACTATCGCCACACCGGTTGGATCGGCGGCCTCAAAGAGGTCAAGTACTCCACCCTGATGGCAGAGCGTCCGGAATTTGCCATGCAGAAGGCTGTCAACGGCATGATCCCGGATACCACCATCGGCCGTGCTGCCCGCGCTAGACTGCGCGTCTACGCCGGCGCCGACCACAAGCATGCGGCTCAGAAACCTGAGACGCTGGAATTTTAATCAGGGAGGAGGCATTCTGAATGTACGATAGTAAACCTTATTTTTACGGTACTGGTAGAAGAAAGAAGTCGGTTGCAAGAGTGCGCCTGTACCCCGGCACCGGCAACATCACCATCAATGACCGCAGCATCGACGATTACTTTGGCCTGGAGACCTTGAAGCTGATCGTCCGTCAGCCTCTGGCCCTGACCGATAATCTGGAGAAGTTTGACGTTGTCTGCCGCGTGGGCGGCGGCGGTGTTACCGGCCAGGCCGGCGCCATCCGTCACGGTATCTCCCGCGCCCTGTTGCAGTTCAACAGCGAAGAGCTGCGTCCCGCCCTGAAGAAGGCCGGCTTCCTCACCCGCGATCCGCGTATGAAGGAACGTAAGAAATACGGTCTCAAAGGCGCCCGTCGTGCGCCTCAGTTCAGCAAGCGATAAAACTGTTTCAAAACAGCTCAAAAACCCCGAAACCATGCGGTTTTCGGGGTTTT
>CAJFOZ010000052.1 GCA_904397895.1 uncultured Clostridia bacterium | reverse complement strand
GGCCTTGTTGCCCATTACGAAGTCAACGCCGGCGGCGGTGATAACGCTGGGTACCATCTCGCTGGGCAGGCCGATATTGGTTTCACCTAAGGTAGCGTCGGCTTTGTCGGCATTGCCCGAGAAACCGTCTGCATTGTAGGGCAGGGCCACCGAAGCAGACTTATTCTCAGGAGCGACGACGTCGGAATCCTTCAGTTTAATGGCGAAGGTGCGGAGAGAATAGGGCTTGATGTCAAAGACCAGCTTGCCGTCTTTGAGCTCATAGGGGCCGTTTTCAGCCGAGACGTCTTCGGGCATGGCCTCTTCAGAGCCGTACACTTCACGGACGCTTTCGATGCCGTTGCCGATGGAGAATTCCACGCCGGTCTGCTGTTTGTTAGCGCCTTCGTTGAAACGAACGATGATCTCGTCGCCTTGATTCTCAAGGCCTTCGCCCACTTCGCCGTTTTTGACAGCGCGGACGATGACATCGTCATTGCTGATGGAGGCGAAGGAATAGTTGGAACCGAGAGCACCTTCATGTTTGACGGTCTGGAAGGCCACCATGGGCTCGTTAAAGAGCTGGGCCTGCTGCTGGGTTTCAGCTTCCGCATAGGTGTTCTCATGGCCATAGATGGCGTAACCAAACCGGTTCTGACCCCATTCCATGTAATCCTGCTGATGGTCGCCTAATTCATCGTAGTTCTCAACCGGGGTATGGATTAAAGTTAACCGCATGGTATCATCGTAGGGCTTGTCCCAACCGTTTTTGCTGTCGCTGAAGACCGAGACACCATAATCGCCGGAATCGTCGGTGAGATCAACCCATTTCTGAGAGGGAACCTCAGCCTGCCATTGGGTATTGTTGGGACGCTCAATAGCACCTAATCCTAAATCATAGGTGGCGTTTTCATTGGATGCGGTGAAGGAGAAGACAGCTTTGAGCATAGTGGATTTTTCCGCCCAGTCGATGAAATTCTGGACTTCTACCGCTTTACCGCCGGCATCCAGGCTGACCACCTGCTCATAGGTGGAATTGCCATACTCACGTGTGATCTTGATGGCGACGCGGGCCGGGCCATTCTCCACAACCTCAAATTTTGAGGCTTTGTCGGCCATCACATACTCGCGCGGATCCTTCTTGGCATAATCGTCATATTTCAGTTCCCAGGCCGGATATTGGGTTTCCGTATCATCAAATTGGCCGAGACGGATGGGTTTTGCCAGCAGCTCTTTGCCCAATTCTTTGTCGTAGATGCTGTGGATATCGCCGTTGGCGTCGATGACCACATTGTATTTCTCATTGGAAAGGGTATCGCTGGTAACCGACAGGCTGCTTTCCAGCTGGCATCCGGTCTCAGAGGGGCGGACGTCAAACACGCGGTAACCCATAGAGGCAACTTCTGCGGTAAAGGCGATCTCAAATACGTTGCCGTCTTTATTGATGACCTGGGAGGGAACTTCATTGCCCTCGTCGTCAAAGACCTGCACCGATGCGCAATCGCTATCCATGGTGACGGTGGCTTCCACAACGTCGTTGCGATCCAGTGCTACGGGGTTATTGACCACCAAAGCAGTACCCTCGGCAACGCTGGTATCCATGGTGGAGGCTACGCCGCCTACGGCATTCTCATACTCGTTGCCAAACTGGTTGAGGGACAACATATAGTCGTTCCAGCTACGGTCGTATACGACGGGAATAGAAGTGCCAGTGATGTCGTCGTGGAACTGATGGGCAATGACCCGTTTCCAAGCAGTGTTGAAGGCGTCCATGGGATACTCTTCCGTCCCCAGCCAGGAGGCCAGTACGGCCGATTTCTCAGCGGCGACGCCCAGAAGTTCGTTACGGGAGTTCCAGCGGTGGCCGATGGCACGGGCAGTCCAGGTACCGGTGCCGTGTTCACGCAGCAGCATTTCACCGTCATAGGTGGGAGCGTTTGCCTTTTGCTCCTCGGTCATATCGCGGGCCCACTGATCGGTGGTGGATGCGATAACGTCGATGTCACTGGTAGCATTTTCAGCGATGCCATTTTCCAAATTGGTGGCGGAATCCTGTCCGGGAGAACCACCTTTATCGCCGGTGCCAAAATATCTGGTGGTGCCGTAGAAGCCCCAGTTTTTATTGGCATCCAGTTTACCCATGACCCAATTGTTCGTGCGCAGGCCGTTGCTCGGGAGATGCTGCTGGTAATTGCCGTTGTCGATAGAGGCCATAACCGAGCTGCCGTCCGGGCCGATCCAGCGGCCGATGTCAAAGGGAAGTTCTTCGTTGGGGAAGGCATTGCCCCAGGTCAGCTTCTGGGTGGAGAAGGAAATGAGGTTACAGTGGGCCATCCAAGAGGGCATAGCGTAACCAAAGCCGAAGCAGTCGGGCAGGTAGATATCCCTGCTGCGTTTCTCATTGCCAAAGGTATCGGCAAAATACTGGTTGCCGTAGAGAACGTTGCGGATCAAGGCTTCGGGAGAGGGGCCATTGACATCGCCATTTTCCCAAGCGCTTCCGGCGGTATTCCAACGTCCTGCGGCTACGTACTCCTTGACCTTTTCAAATTCCTCCGGATAATATTCTTCCATCAGAGTGTAACGGTAGGCGCCTTCCCAGTTGAAGATGTAGTTGGGATTGTTTTCAATTAGTTGGAAGTTTTCCCGCATGGTTTTGGGAATATAGTCTCTAACGGTGGTCTCAAAGTCCCAATTCCACACAGTGTCCAGGTGGGCGGTGGCGATGGCGTAGATTTTGCCTTCGCCGGTTTTCGGCATGGGATCTACGCCTTCTGGCAGAGTAAAGGCCGAGGTGGGGACCAGATCAGATGCTCCGCCGTCAATGGACCAGTACAGCCTATTAGAAGATCCTCCGCTTCCTTGGACATAGTCCATCTGGAAGGAATAGGTGCCTGCTTTCAGTTCCACAGGTTCGCCAACCTTATCCGAGCCAGAGTTGGTCACCCATTTATCCAACACCAACTTGCCGTCGATGTATACACGGGCGCCGTCGTCGGACTTAGCGGTGAATTGATAGGTGCCGTCCTTGGGGATGGTAATGTTACCGGTATAGCGGGCGCCGGCCCACTCCATTTGTCCGGTCTGTGTTTTCAGTGTATACTTCATTTCTCGGAAATCAATCTGATCAGTATATGCAGAACCTTTCAGATTTTCAGGCTCCAAAGCCCATGGCTCTTGTTGGGAGACGGTGTAATAGTCTACCCAAAGTCCCGGGTTACCGGTGGGAGTATCTTCCGCCGCCGCTGCCAGAGTCGGCAATGCAGCAGAACATGTCATTGCCAAGCTCAAGGCGAATGCCAGGATTTTTCTTGACTTCTTCAATGTTACAACCTCCTGTGTAAGATGATATGTAATGGCATTCTTTCCATGCCATTTACAACAAATTTTAAAAATTTTAATAAAAAGTATATTTAAAGTATAATATAAATTTTTTAAATGTAAACGGTAAAATCTTTAGATTTCCTGTATTATATTTTTATTTTTTGATTTTATTTATGTAAATTACACAGTAAAACTGATTGAATAATGGATATAAATATATCTTTAATATCAATTGAACCAAAAGTCGTTCTCTTCAACAACAAAATTGCCTAAAAAAGTGTTTCAAATTATTTAATGGATAAATTTACAGAAAGTACCTGCTTTATAGATTACAACCCATAATACAGCATATAAAAAAGCCGGACATAACACATTGTCCGGCCTTCATGAATTCTGCCTTGATGATGGTACCATCAATATTTCTACATATTTATGGTACAAGCATTACAGATATTTACGCATCCGGCTTAAGGGATCCAGCACCACATCTATTTCATAAAAAGATGAAAAGGATCCCGGATGAGCGAGGCAAGGAACGTATCACATTTTCTACTCAAAGCGGTAAACTGATAGTTGTTAGGCGTAAGCAACTGTATGAAATGGATTTTCCGGCATACGATTTGAGACCGGTTCCTATAACTCCTCAAATGGTTTGTACAATTGGTGCCCCATCGAAGGAGGCCTATATGGGGCGGGACTTATTATGTGCTTTTGAAAATGCAGCTTTTGAAAATGCAGCTTTTGATTGTGTATCCCGTTCATTTGCCCCTAAATTAAATGTTGCGGAAGACCCCGTATGCGGCTTTGGACATTGTCATATTATTCCATATTGGAGTAAAAACTGATGAGAAATGAAGTGACCGCCTATCAGTCTTCCTCCAGAGGGGGTACATTATATTGCCGCATGAACGGCAAACGTGTAATCATAGCAGGCAAAGCCGCCTTTACTCACGAGCCGAAATCCATGTGCCCGGATAATGCCGTTTAGACGTCTTGCGAGTATGATGGGGAGGGCGTCTGTGCCTTGCCAGCCAAGACAGAAGGTCGGATCGTCCTGTGGATCAGCATCTAAAGCAGTTTTTCCCGTATTGGCGCTCCCGACTCCAAGGTTCGCCGTCGTAGTGGCTTTTACCCGAGCCTCTCTCCACATAAATTTACCCGTCTACCATCAGATAGACGGGTGTATAGAATTGAATATTAGGAGTATTGAGGACTCGGACCATATCTGCGATAGGTAGACAATCTGTGTCCTCTCCAAGGGAGCGATCCACGCTTCCGGGTAGAGATGGCCCGGTGTGACTTCATTTCAATCCACGCTCCCGGGAAGGGAGCGACCGCCAAGAAAGCAAAATGCCGAAGAAATCCGTAGATTATTTCAACCCACGCTCCCGCGAAGGGAGCGACCTCGGTCAGCGTTGGCTAGAATTGAGCGAGGAAAATTTCAACCCACGCTCCCGCGAAGGGAGCGACCCATATCAGACAAGTAAGATTGGAGCTGAGTACAGATATTTCAATCCACGCTCCCGGGAAGGGAGCGACTGACCAGGCGCAATGTCAACCGGAATGTAACACGCAGATTTCAATCCACGCTCCCGGGAAGGGAGCGACCCCGATGGAGATTACATATCTACCCACCGGCCAATTTCAATCCACGCTCCCGGGAAGGGAGCGACCAGTGATCCAGAAATCCAGCTCCAGCAGGAAAGCATTTCAATCCACGCTCCCGGGAAGGGAGCGACCTGTTCATTCCAGTCGGCTCCGCAATTCTCTACACCATATTTCAATCCACGCTCCCGGGAAGGGAGCGACATGAATGCTACGATGGCGCTTTTGAAGGATTAGAATTTCAATCCACGCTCCCGGGAAGGGAGCGACACATGAAAAAATATAACCTATCTCAAATCATGAAATTTCAATCCACGCTCCCGGGAAGGGAGCGACCCCCCCAACTTGCATCTTTAACCGGGTTTTCCGATATTTCAATCCACGCTCCCGGGAAGGGAGCGACAATATGCTGTTTTCTAACCTACCTAAAAGTTACTTATTTCAATCCACGCTCCCGGGAAGGGAGCGACCCCCTACTAAGTCGGAGCAGTCCATCACTGCCGATATTTCAATCCACGCTCCCGGGAAGGGAGCGACAGCAAAAAGGAACAAAATAAAAGGGTATATCTTGCAAATAAAGGGACGGTTTATACCAACTCTCCTCGTTTGGAACAGTAAAGGCCCACCCAAAAAGAACAATTTGCTCTATTACAAGGTGCGAATACCCTGGATTTCCTATGGTCTCTTGGAGTTCGCACAAGCAGAAACCAAAAATATGGATAATATTCCTTTTAAGTCAATATAGCATAATTTTTCACAGATGCCAAGAAGAGAGGGGCAAATTATTCTATTTCTTTCCCCCCAAAAAAAGAGGGCCCGCCCCGGTCGATTGATCGGAAGCGGGCCTTGCTGTATGTTATTGTACCTTGGAGAGATTGAGCTTGTGTAGCAAGTCGGAAAGATAGTTGCTACCCCGGCTGATGAGGATACCAGTCAGCGCACATCCCACCCAGGAATAGGCCACGTCGATGGATAGAGCTGTGAAGATGTTGGCCCCTGTCACAAGTGCAAGTAAGATCCCGATCCCCATAGCACATAACTGGGTGATGCCGGTCTTTACGTCTCCTTCGGTGAACACCTTGACAATGGTTTTCACGTATTCCACCAGGCCTTCTACCAGGACGGCCACGGCAATTAACAATGCGATGGTCTCCATATTCATTGATCCCCCTTTCGATAACTGACATTGCGATGGGCGGCGTCGGATAAAAATTCCTCGATGTCGTCGATACCTTGGGACACAGGGCCGTTGCAGCCCATCTCTCTTAGCCCCTTGAGGCTTGCCAATACCCCAGTGATGATAACCTCGTTTTCCTGGGCGGTGCGGTCGAGGTCACGCTGCTGGCGTTTGTTCCAGGATTCCAGGTTTTCGATGCGTTCCACTAGCCGGTTGACGCTTTTGACGCACACCACCACAGGGGTGACGATGGCGGTAATGGCGGTAATAATAGCCGCTAGCCATTGAAGATCGATGGTCATGGAATGCCTCCTGTTACGCCTTGGCGATGCCGGAGAGGGGAACCCAGGAGGCAATACCGTTGGGATAACCCAGAAGGGCTTTGTTGTCCTTGATCTGGCTAACCTTGTGGGTGGTATTCTTGACCCAGGAGGGAATAGCTTGGCCGGTGGAATAGGTAGAGCAGGTAATGCGGACGGAATCGCCCACGGCAATAGCGCTGGATGCGGAACCGCTGGAACCGCCCCCCATTAGCTCATTGACCCGTGCTTGTACTGCGGCATAGTCATAACCGGCGGCGGTGAGACGATCATTGCGTTCAGAACCGTTGCCCCATTTGCCTGCAATGACCTCTCGCGCGATTTCGTCCACGCTCTTGGAGGGCTGGGCAGGGGAGGAATCATCGGAATAGCCGCCAGAACTTCCGCCGCCCATCAGTTCATTGACCTTGGCTTGTACCTCCCCATAATCATACCCGGCAACAGTAAGACGTTGCTTGCGTTCGGAACCGTTGCCCCATTCGCCCGCGATTACCTCCCTTGCAATCTCATCCACACTTTTGGGAGGGGTGGGAGTAACGTCGCCAGAACCCTCGTCGAATCCCAGGATGCGCTGCTGGAAGGCCGACCAATTGGACCGCCATGCGCTTTCGCTCCCAAGGATCAGATGGGGGCACAGCTTTTTGTTGGGGGCGAAATACCGGTGGGGCTGAACCCGGTCGATGGGGATGCCGAAGTAATCCATCAAGGCCCGGATGACCTGGATGGCATTCTGTTCCGCCTTTTGGTAATTATGATTCTCGCAGATCTCGATGGAAAGGCCCTGGGAATTGCCCTTCCCGGTGGAACCGTCCCCGGCGTGATAGGTTATCTCAGTGATGGGGCAGGTCTGGATAACTTCGTCCTCGTCCACAAAGAAATGGACCGAGACGTAGGAGGAATCGTTGTCCTCCACGCCTTGGAGCCAGGAATAATGGGCGCGGGCGTCGGCGGAAGAGGCAGAATTGCCGGTGTTGTGGACGACGATATAACGGGGATTGCCGTCGGAGGTGGAGAGAGGCTTAAGGGTGCGGACGTTTCTGGAACCTTTAGGGGAGACGATGCTGCTGACCAGAGGGACTCCGCCAATGGTTTTATCCTGTACGATGCCGTTACTGATAATCATAGGCGCCTCCTTATTTCCAACGTCCGATGGCTTGCCAGCGGATATCACCGGATGCACTTGTCTGCCGGGAGTCTGTCATAATAAACAACAAAGCTGTAAAATCGTTATACCGGTCTGGAGAACGACCAAGATAAGCAGAATAACCACCGTCTAGATTAGTGGCTGCATTGACAACATATCCTGTATCCTTAAAACTTTGAGGGAAATCGATTTGCTGTATAATAGCTTTGGTTCCAGTTTCGTCGTCGCCAGGCTCTAGTGACCCGGAAAAAGCCTTTACTCCATAACAGATCATAGTGCCATCGGGATACTTGACCCAAGTCCCTTTGTCGTTGCTGCCACTGGTCACGGTGGGATATAGCTGTTCCCAAGCGCACCAATCCCTGGAATTGAATCGTCTGGCCCAAATGCTGGAATCGTTCTGACACATATAGTACTGGTACGCCTTGGCGGTGTAACCGATGACCAACAGGCATCCCGCCGCCTTCACCGGATAATGGAGGTCGGTGGCGGCGCTGGCGGTGTAGTTCTGAATGTACATGCCGGAGGCCTTCATGGTGTCCAGATCCTCATTTGTAAGGTCCTGCTTGAGGGAGAGGGACTGGGTGGTCAAGGTCTCCAGGGCGGTTTTAAGATCCTGGCCGGCCACGGCGGAAAAGGCTTCCACGTCAGCCGCCGTCAGAGTAATGTCGGAGGACAAGGGCTTTTGGTTGACCGTCCGGGCAGTGGGGACGGCGCCGATATCCACCGGTGTGGGCTTTTGCACCAGTTTACCGCTTGCGTCCAATGTGGCCAGGCCATTGGCCGCACCCCGCTGATCATGGATGCTTTTGAGTTCGGCATCGATTAAATCGGCGTTGTCGTTGTGATCCTGGATGTTGTAAAAATCATCGTCGCCGGGCTTTTTGAGATTCAAATAGGTGGTATTGGTCATGGACGGAACACCTCGCTTCTTAGTTGACTGTGGGTTTGGTCGGCCAATTGACCGTGGGTATAGGAGGAAAACAGATTATGGGGATTGTAGAGGAGATCCACCACCAGTACCAGATTGGCCGGCGCCATACGGGCCACCATGGCGTCGGCGTCGGACAGCTTTTTTTTGGAGGTCAAAGCCAAGCGCACCGACAATGCAAAGGGCCCTGTCATGGAGATGGTATATTCCCCTTGGCCACACAGGGCGGTCAGCGATTGACACAACCGGTTCCACGTATAGGGCAGTTGTTCATTGAGCCTAGTCTGGATCCGGAACCGGCGTATATCCAGGGTATCGGTGCCCTTGGGGGTAATGTCCAGGATGTTTTCCCATCGCTGGACGCCGTTTTGGGTGGCGGTGGAGAGAAATTGATCGTCCAAAGTGGCGTCACAGGCCTGCCAGAGGCTTTCCACCTCTGTCTGCTGGGCCGCGGCCACCGGCGATAACATGTCCCGAAGTACCACCGGGATGTAATCCACAAGCAGCCTATCCACGGATTTCCCCCCTCACAGGGATGCAGTTAGCATCTAGCACCAGGTTTTTCGGCTGGCCGTTGACGGTGGTATCGGCGATATCCACAATACCTTCTAGGGCTAAAAGCCGGGTTTCGATCTGGCTGATGCGCACTACCAGTTGATCGGAATCGTCCCATTGGGAGGCCAGGTCGGTAAAGTACCCGTCCACAGCTTCCTGGACGTGGGGTTCCACATCCGACCAATCCCAACCCTTTTCGTAGACGATGGAGGTTGTGATGTCGATGGAAGTGGACTGGGCGGCCGCTACGGTGACGGTATGCCCGATGGGGGCCAGGCCCATGCCTTGGCCGCTGTTCTGGGTGGGATCCATGGCGGTCTGTACCGATTGAATCAGCTCCTCCGACGGCACTTTAAAAGCGGCGTCTAGAAGCACCAATTTGACGGTGCCTCCGCCGTTCCACACGGGATAAACCTTCACCCCGCCCACGCCGGGCAGGCCCAGGACGGTCTGTTTGTAATCGGCCACATTACCGCCAAAGGCCGCCGACTGGAAGCTTTCCAAATACCGCTGCCGGAATGCATCGGTGTCCTCCTCGTCCTCGCCCGGGATGAGAAGTTCAGTCAGTTTGGCGGAGGTCAACCCCTCGATGTAGTCGATAGGGATGAGATCCCCCAGCTTGCCGTTGGGAGCTGAACCGGTGGTCTCGCACTGCATGCGGTAGACGTGATCCTCCATTTTTTCCAGAGCCTTGTAATTGAGGGCATCCAGGCTGAACCTGGATCCCAAGGGGATGTCCTGATTGAATTCGCCCTTGAGGACGGCCGACGAAGCGGGTTTGGGCGATATCCCCCTGGTGGAAGCCATTTTAATAAGGGCGTCCCGGGAGGCGGTATCGGCAAAGGACTCGTTTAGGATGACGTCCAACTGGATATACATATTCTGAAGTTCCACCGCAGCCGGGGCCAGGGCGGTATAGATGACGCTGCCTTCCCGCTTGTCCAGGGAATCGGGGACGCAGTCCAGCATGCGGCTCAGAATCTGGTCATATGTGATACTTTCGTACATTTAGATGGTCACCTCCGTTTGGGTGGAAAAGGATCCGAACCGGGTATTGACGGTAAACCGGCACAGGACGGCATTTTTCTCCACGGTAAAGGAAAAGTCGTCCACGCCCAGGATGCGGTCGTCCTGGGCCAAGGCCTCGCCGATGAGACGCTTGATCTCCGGGACGGCCAATGCCGTGGGTTTGCCCAAGAGGGTATCCAGTTCCGAGCCGTAGTTCCACGAGTAGATCAGGTGTTGGTACCGGGGGATGGTCAAAGCCAAGGCCACCGCCTGTTGGACGGCCTCCAAACCGTCCACCATCCCGCCGGATAGGGAATAAGTTTTGGACGGCATTTCTTTGGATTGAACACTGCCGTCCAGAAGAGGTTGGATGTTTGGGAGCATGATAAACTGCCTCCTTTGAAAGTGCTGAAAGGGATGCCCGGAAATGGAAGGGGACGGAGGCCTCCGAAAGGGAGGATCCTTTTGGTGGGGCAGGGGACAAGTTCCCACCCAAGCCTATTGGGAAGGGGGATTACAAAAGAGGGAGGGATGGTCCCAAAGCCCAGCCTATGGGAGCGGGGATGTCATCCTGGACCAATATCCCCTCCAGCGTGTGGGGACGGGCTTCCTAAAAAGGATGCCGTCCCACAGCCCGGACGTAGGGACGTCATTCCGCCGGGGACGCCTCCTTATCCAGCACGATATAGCGCTGTCCGCCCTGCATGCGCAGCAGGATAACCTTGTCGCCTGGGGCCAATTGTTTGGCCGCTTGGGTGGCCACCAAAAAGGGTTGCTCCAGGGTGAGACGTTGTTCCACTTGGATGCGCAGGGGGGAGGCGTTTAATACCGTCCCGAAGTGGACGGCCACCGGTTTGGATTCCTCCACTGCCGCTATGGATACGGTTTTGATGAGTTCCACCATATTAGGCATCGAAACCATTCCCCCTTAAGGTGAGATCCATGGTGTGTTGGTCGTTGTTGTACTGATGTTTGCAGCTTTCCACCAGCATCCAGTTTTGGAGGCTAGCGCCGTAAAGATCCAATTTGACGGCAACGCTGCATCCCGCCCTCACCCGGTGATCCCCGAAGGCGCCAGAGACGCTTAAATTGCGGGTCTTTTGATTGTAAAGGGTCAAAAGGGCGTCGGCCTTGGCGCGGCCGTTGACCTTTTCATCGATGGTCTCAAAGTACTGGAGCATGCCCCACTGGTTGATGTGGGAACTGTCCTGAGCGATATAGATATCCCGGGTACCGGCCTCCTCGTTCTCGTAGGACAGCTTGATCTTATTATAGGTATCGCTGTCGATGCTGCTGGTATAATCGTAACTTTGAGCGGTGTCGGGATCGATGAGAATAGGAACTTTCCAATCCTCGATATTCCGAAGGGAGAGTTTACCGAAATCGTCGTAAAGGACGTACAATTGTTTGCTGTTTTCCAGGGTGACGTCCAAGGCCGATCCGATGATGTCAAAAAGGGATTTGTCATCCTCCACCCGGCTGGGGATGACGAATCCGGTATTGGCCAAGGATCCGCAATTGAGGCCGAAGTCCCCGGCGATCATCCGGACGACTTCATCGGCCCGTTTGCCGGTGTAGATGTAGGTATCCTTGTTTTTAAGATAACGCATTTGATCGTAAGCCGTCACCGCGATCTCTCCGGGTTTGGGGCTGAGGGTAAAAATAAAGCCGTAAAAGATGGGGGTATCCCCGTCGGTGAATCGGACGGCGTCCCCCTCTTCTATGACTAAAATATCGTCCGGGATGACGGTAAAGGTTAACTTCCCCGGGGAACCGCTGCGTTCGGTTTCCCAGGTGATGCCTTCGGTCACCACCGGTGCGTATACTTGAGATCCATGTTGGATATACAATTCTAGTGCCATTCCACACCTCTTAGCCTAACCGGATCGTTTGACCGGCGTAGATCAAATTAGGATTCTTGATATTGTTAATGCGAGCGATCTCCCAGCACTTGGTAGGATCTCCCAGATACCTTTTACAGATATTCCATAAACAATCGCCCTTCTTGACGGTATAGATCATAGGGGAAGAGGAGGATCCACTTCCGGGCCGATTGGAGGAGGAACTACCCGTGGAGATCTGGACGGTCTTGGTGCTGTAAGGACGATACTGTTTGAGCTTGATGGATAAGGTCAAATCCATTCCATTTTCAGCATCCTCCTCAATGGAGTAATCCTCCAAGGAGACGGTGAGATTGGTATCGAACAGCACTTGGCCGTTGGGGGAGGTGCGGGATACCACAAACTGAAAGAATTTTTTAGAAGTTTTCAGTTTCTCCACCACGCCCAGATAATAGGAAGCATTCTGTCGTCCGTTGGGATAGACGGCAAAAGGATAATCCACCTGAGGGATGAGCATATCAAAACTGACCTCTGTCAGACCTGGGGTCTTGAGGACGTTGATTTCACCGTCGCTGATGAGATTGAGGGTTTCATTCTGGTTGGCGATCTTGAGGGAGAGGGTGGATGGGGTGACGGGCAATTGTACGCCATCCAAAAAGAAGCAATAAGCCATCTTAATGCACCCCCTCGGCCATGGCCAGCATGGATTGATAGGTTTTATCCACCATGTAGTTGCAGACGCCGTCCAAATCCAACTCCGAACCGATGTGATTCTCGTTCTGGAAGTTGAGATCCAAACGTGCGGTGGTGAACCGGTTGACGGCTTCCCGTTCGGCCAGATCCCGCAGGTACTTGAGATCCTCTTCACTGGCATCCATGGATTCGGCCATGGAAGTGGTATTGTCGGCGGTGGTCTGGATGTCGGCAGCCATACCCAGTCCCATGCTGTTCATATCGAAGCTGGGGGTAGCGGTCATGCCGCCCATGGCTCCAATGCCGTTCATAGCGCCGGCCAAGGCCCCCTGATTGAGCTGGTTGGCCAGATCCTCCTGGTTGAATCCTTGACTGAAACTATTTTCTAGGTTCTCGCCGAAGCTATATCCCATGTCCCAAGCCTCACCGTAATCCAGGCCGTCCAGACGGTAGTCCTCGGCGTTGATTTTGGGTTTGACCTCCACGCCTTTGCCGAAGGTCTCATCCACCCAGCTGCCCAAGGAATTGCGCCAACCCTGTACCGATGAGACGAAGTCGGTACCGAATAGGGTATCCAAGGCGCTGGCGATGGTCTCAATGACGCTTAAGACCCAGTCGCACATATCGAAGAACAAGCGGCAGATAGCGCCGATGGGATCGGTAAAGACGTTTGCCAAGAAGTTGGCAAGGTCGATGACCGCGTTGGCGATGGTGACCACGATGTCGATAAAGAGGTTGTAGACAGTGATAAAGATGTTGCCGATAAAGTAGACCAGCGACATAATGGCGCCGCCGATGACGCCGGTGGCGCTGATGGAACTGCCGGTTAGTTTGTTGATGGCGTCCACCACAGCGTAGATGATGAGGATCAGAGCCAGGATGGCAAAAACGATCCAGGTAATGGGACAGGTCATCAAAGCGGCATTGAGCCCCGCCTGTGCGCCGGTCTGGACGGTGGTAGCAGCGGCGTCGGCGCCACGCATGGCGGCCGAGATACCCATGACGATGTTGGCGAAGGTCATGGCCAATCGGAAGGCCAGCAGGAGGCCGGATACCGTACTAATAGCCGTGCCCAAGATGCTAAACTGTCCCGGCAGATTGCTGAGCATGGAGGAAAGGGCAAAGAGTCCTGCAACCGTCTGGGTGGAGTTAAGAGGGGTAAAGATAGAACCTTGGGTTGGCCTAGTGGCGTTGAGCATGGTGGAGAAGGGATCGGCCTGGCCGGATGCACCGCCCCCGGATGAAGTCCCAGATCCGCTACCAGTCGATTGCTGCATTTGAAGCATAGCAAGGATCTGTTGGGCGCGGATGGCCGATTGCAAAGCGGCCACCACGGCATAAATGGTATTGCCTACCATCTGCCAGCCTACGATGATCTGATTGATGCCGCTGCGGGCGGATATAAAGACGGAGGTACTCAATGCTTTTTGCGCGGCGGGTTGGACGGAACCCATGGTATCGACCATGACTTCCAGGGAAGAGGTCAGGGATTGGGCGGAAGCATTGGCCTGGTCGTAGGCCTTGATGGAGGCTTCAATAGTTGCCATATTCTCACCTACCTTTTCAATGAAACTATCCGGACAGGCAGAGCCTGCCGCCACGACGCGAATTGACTTAAGTGAAAACTTTCCCCCGCTAGGCGCGCAAAACCTATCCCTTAGTGAAAATCTTCACCTAAAGAATAGGCTCCGCGAGGCACAAAAATGAAAGCCGTCACAAATTCCTACCCGCGCCGTACCGGCAGGTGTTACCTGCGGCGACGGGCAGCTTTTTTGTCTTGATCCAGTTTGATCTGGATAGCCGCCACAACATAAGCCCGTTCGTTGCGTGGGAGGGATAAATACTGATGAGGCGGCCAATGCAGTTTATGAAGGCAATAATAAGCCATATTGGCGTCAAAATCGCCTTCCTGGATTAGTTTTTTGCTTGGTCCACCTTATCCTGAAAGGAGGTATCGAACCCGCAGATGCTCTGGACCTGCTGGAGATAATCGGTATATTCGCCGGCCAGGAGCATGGTTTTGAGCAAGTTCTCGGCGCCCATGACGTGATAGCTGTCCTGGAGGACCGAATCATTGAGATCAGGATATACCGTACAAGCCACAGCCATTTTGGCCATATACTGGTTGGTATCCAGCTGAGGGAGGTAATGACCCTTCTTGCCGGGGACGGGGACATTTTTGGTACAGGCCCGTCGCAGGGATTCATCCTCCTGGGAGGTCAAAGCGCGCAATTCCCATTCCATGGGCTTGCCGGACTGGGGATCCACAAAGCGCGGAGAAACCACCACCTTCTGGTTCTGAACAGGCAAAGCATTCTGGGCCAGAAAGGCGCTGAGGGTGCCGGAGGAACGGATGGTTTGTTGTTCCATGGGTTACGCCTCCATGCCCTGAAGGGCGGTAAACTTCTCTGGGATCTCGAAATCGTCGAAGGTGAATTCAAATTCCTCATCCAGGTATTCGGCGTCGGCGTCGAACTTGGCCAGGATGCCGCCGTCCAGATTGCAGTCCTTGAGGATGACGGTCTGACGTCCAACACTGGAGGTAGGATCCTCGTTGGTGCATTGGATGTCGAAATAGATATCCTGTCCGGACTCTTTGTACTGATAGAGCATCTCGCGGAAGAGGGATGTATTATAATAAAGGGTAGCCGAACCGGTGCCTTTCCAGCTGGTGGCACGGTTGCCCTTGCCGGTGCGGCCCAGGATGGGCAATTCCGACTTATTTTTCTCGACGCTGGCCTCCAGGTCGATGATGTTGATGAGATGACGGCGTTGGCCGTCGATGGTGACGTAGCATTCGGCCATAGAGGCGGAGATGGCGTCTCTAGAATTCATGGTAGTACTCATACTGTTGCCTTACCTCCTTTGATTACTGGACGATGACGGTCATATAAAGTTGAGCCATGGCGTTGGTGACGGTGATGACGTCGTTGACCACAATGGCCTTCTTGGAATCGCCGGCTTCGACAGTGACGTCCTCAGCCTTAAAGTTCTCAATGGCCCGCAGATCCTGGAGGGATTTGTGATGGGCTACAATGTCGTTCCAAAGGCTCATCCGGCCGCTGGCGTCGTTGGGGATCTTGCCCAGATACTTGGTGTTGAAGAGGGAAGCGATGTCGTTGGCGATCTGGTCCAGGACGCGGATGGTCTGATTGTCGGAGAAATCCTGCCCCTTGTCCTCGGAGAAGGAGACCAGACTGTTGATGTCCTGGAGCAGGCGGACGTCGTCGCCTACCTTGTGCAGCATCAATTTACCGCTGCGGATGCCGTCCTCCAGCTGGGCCTGGGTGTAGGAGGCCAGAGGAGTGAATTCACCGTCGTAGAGCTTGTTGGTGGCCGACTGATTGATATTGCAGCCCGACTGGATGCCAGTAACCCAGTAGATCAAACCGGTCTCCAATTCTTCGGCAGGGGTGTCCAGATTGATAACGCCCTCGTAATCGGAAGCCTGCTGGTAGAGGACGGCCTGGAATTTAGCGCCCACTTCATCGCGCATACGCTTAGTGTAATCGGACACCAACTGGGTGATTTCGGGATCGTCGGACAGACAGCCCAAGGTGTTGAAGGAATAACATTCCAGCAGATCCAGGAAGTCCTGATACTGTTCAGCTTCCACCGAAGAGGCGTTGGAACCGCCGGTAAGAGCTGAACCGGCCGTCTCAGCCAAAGTAGCTTCGGGGAGGAAGGTGACGTAATCATTGGGTTTGAGGTCGGCGACCGAAGCGACGGTCTGAGTTTCCAATTTACGGCCGTCCAGAGCGGTAGAGACGTCCCATTTGGATTGGTCGCCGGCGTTTTTCTGGATGATGATGGAGAGATCGTTACCGCGAATGCCGGAATACTTGGCTTGGGCATAGGTATTTTTGGCTTTTTCACCGGAGTTGAGGCGATAGAGATAAGCGGTACGGGCGCCTCGGAGCAGGTCACGGATGCCCTTGAGTTTGGCGTGGGAGGCGGGATAGCCGAAGATAGCCTGTGCATCGGAGGCAAAGGAAGAGGCATGGATGGTAAAGATCTGGGCATCGGGACCCCAATCCAGATCCAAGGCCAGGGCGGCGATGCCGCGGTCGGATAATTGGGCCGAAGCTTTTTGAGCGCTGGCGAAGTTGATGTAGCTGCCAGGGAGGACTTTGTTGTGGGTTAAGAATGTTCCGCCACCTAACATGTTTTCACCGATCCTTTCATAATAAAAAACTAGGCGGGCAGGCAGAGCCTGCAACCAAGACGCGGGTGGGGTTAAGTAGAACCTATCCCCATGAGGCGCGCGGGCCTTTTTCTGGGTGTAAACCTCCATCCCAGGGATAGGATGCGCGTGCCAGATGGGTAAAAGTTACCACCGACCCAAACTCGCGAAATGGCAGCGGATCCTATCCGCCAAGACGCGGGTGGGGTTAAGTAGAAACTATCCCCATGAAGCGCGCGGGCCTTTTTTCTGGGTGTAAACCTCCATCCCAGGGGTAGGATGCGCGTGCTGGATGGGTAAAAGTTACCACCGACCCGAACTCGCGAAGTGGCAGCGGATCCTATCCGCCAAGACGCGGGTAAAGCCAGAAGATGGCCTTTCCCCCTGAGATACGCGGATCTATTTCCTGAATAAAAATTATGAGTGAGGGAAAGTACCGCGGGCTGAAGGGCAAAGGCCATTACAAATACCTCCCCGCGACATGGGGGTGGGCACTGCCCACGGGAGGTTATGATCGAAGGGAAGAGTTGACCTGCATCTGATCCATCTTCTCCTGAGGGTCGGAAGAGAAGGAGAAGGAATCGTAGCTGACCAAGAGATGCACTAGCCCCTCATCCCAGTGGATATGGATGTCGGACCCACGGATAAGGCCGTCAGGGAGAGACAAATATTCCAAATGTGGGAGGAGCTGTTCCAGCGCCTGGAAGAGGAGGAGGAGATCCTGATCAGGGGCGGGGGTGAATTGGAGATCCAAAGGACGGCGAATCAGGCAACGACCCATCAACTTAGGCTGATAGGAGCAATCCACGACCTGAATGACGCAAAAAGGCGGAGCCGACGCATCGGATGGTTTCCCAAAAGTCACCGGCAAATCGGGTAGGACGTTGTGGATGCAGGGGATAAGGGCGTCAACAATGTCTTTGATCATAAAGAAAAACCTCCCAAAGAAGAGACGGATACCCGGAACGGGGAAAGCCGACCGGGGCGGAAAGGGAACAGGTGGAAGAAGGAGGATGATCCCTTTCACAAGTCTTATTTTAGAAGAGGGGAACGGTTGTTTTCGTACAACCGGAAAAACTTATCGATTTTTTTGCGGGGATACTGTTCATCGTAGTGATGGATGAGGAAAGCGATACGTTGCCAAGTGAGCCCCTTGAGGAAACGGAGGCGGAGGATGAGACGGATTTCGCTGTCGGGGACGGAATCGATAAAAGTCTCGATGGAATCGCGGAGCTGATTAGCACGAAGGAGCTGATGATCAAGGAGCCGACGCTGGGTATCGGAGGGAAGGGAGGAAGAAGGAGGATCGGCGAACTTTAGTTCGGATTGAAGGACAGAGATTTCCCGACAAAGGCAACGGTATTGTTTCAAGGTATCTTTTGTCACAGGATCAAACTCCTTTCAAGTGGAATAGAGCACCATTTTGTGTTGTACAACACATACTAACATAAAAATATGTGATTGTCAACACATAGCGAAAGTGAATCCGTGTTGACAATCACATAGAGTGGTGGTATGATAAGAAAGAATAAAGTAATAATAAGTCGCCTGATTAAATGAAAATGAGAAGCCGATAAAAAGGCGGGAAAACGGGCGAGATAGCTGTAAAAAGGAAGCTGGGAACGGCGGAATAGATAAGGAGGATGCAGTTATGCACAACCGTATTAAGGACGTGCGGGTCAGAGAAGGACTGTCACAAAAAGCATTTGGGGAGAGTCTGGGGGTGAGCCGGGACGTGCTGGCCAACATTGAGAACAATCGTGTGGAGCCCAAAGAGACGTTTTTAAAACTAATGTGTTCGACCTACGGGGTCAATGAAGAATGGCTGCGGACGGGAGAAGGAGAGATGTTCCGTCCCATGACCTCAAACGATGAATTTTTAAAGTTATGTGCAGAGGTACAGGCGTCGGATGATTGGTTTATCAAGAAGCTGCTGCGGGTTTACTGGAGGATGGATAAAGAGAAGCAGGAATTATTGCGTCAAATACTGACGCTGGTGACGTCAGGGACGGAATACAGCCTAGGGGAGGATGAACCGGAAAAGGAAGCGATGCAGGATAAAGATGAAGCAGGGGGAGAAGGAGGAAGAGAATAGAGGAGTATTATGTCATTCAGGAATGGGAGGAAACATCGCGCAGGGAACGGACGTAGAGATAAACCATGCGGAGAAGCTTAGGATCATCCAATTGTTGAAGCAACTCGACAATTGGAGGGATGTAATTGGGGATAGGAAGAGCCGAGGAAAGAGGATGGCAGACTTTCCGACTTGCGTTCATGAGAAGACCTCCTAGATGCAGCGATTAGAACAAACGTTCTTTATGGATAAGTATAACATAGATAGGAGAGAAAAGCAAGATAGAGAGCAAAAAAGAATATCAATTGATAGACCGGAATAAAAGGGATAAGTTGAATAGGAGAAAAAGAGGAAAAACGCGATACAAAAAGGACTGGATCCCAGAGGAGAAGGATCCAGACTTATCGTATCGCGCTTTTTCTTAGCAGTCAGAGCCCGGACAGTATCCAGGGCCACTTCGCGAGAGGGGATAAGAGAGTGCCTCTCTCCATGAGGCACGCGGGCCTAGGG
>CAJFOZ010000051.1 GCA_904397895.1 uncultured Clostridia bacterium | reverse complement strand
TCTCCCTCCATCTGGATCTGGAGGTCCATGCCGGAGGCGATTATACCACCCTCCGTTGGCACACTGAAGAATAACCCTCAGCGGGGATGGCATCCTCTCTTGGGACGGGGCGGCGCCCCATCATTCCCCGCCCGGTTTGAGTATCCCCACCGGGAGGGGGATGCTTATGGGATGGGCTGTCCTCCTTTTTGTCCCATCCCTTCCCCCCATCGGACGCTCCCTCCTTGGGCTTGGGGCCGTCGGCAACGTCCCGGGGTTAGGACGCGCGGCCCATCCATCCCCAGTGGGGACGTTAGGTCGCCCTGGTGTATCGTGGGACGGTTCCCCAGCATGCATTCCCTCGGGCCGTAGGGCACTTTCACCGGAATACCCTCGGATAGCATCCCCCATGGGCATAGAACGGCGGGTTCCCCCTCCAGGCCGCCTATAGGGATCCTCCATCTCTTCCTATAACTGCAAAAGGCCGGCGTCATCCCGGGTGGACGATGCCGGCCTTTGCTTTATCCTTTACTTTTTTCTTCTTTGGTCACAATATCCTATGGTTTTATTCTTTTTCTCTTTCTCCTGAGGCCTTTTCCATATGATGCCCAGCCGACAGGTTTATGGTTCGAGCCGGTCCGATTCCAACGCTGTCTCGGTATTGAGCCAGAATACGTCCGGCTTGGCCAACAATCGCGCGTTGTTGTAGGCCATATCCAATGTCAGGATGGTAGCCCCTCGGTAGTAGGGCGCTCGTCCTGTCTGCACCAGCCGCAACGCCAAGGCGCATTCCGGACGTCCATTCTCCTCCCGTTCCCCCAGGTAGATGGGCAGCAAATACTGGATCTCATGGGTCTCGATCCAATACTGCGGTACCGCCAACTTATAATTGCGCTCGGCCAACAACCGCGCCCTCTCAATGGCGCTGCTGAAATCCCGGGCAATGCGCGCGCACAACAGCGCCTTTTTGTTGGGATCGTCCTTGACCTGCTCGTATTCTTGCTGGTATTTGGGAAGACGTCCCCGTTCCACCCCGTCCTCAAAGATGTGGGCGTCGTTGAGCGAGATAGGCAGCTGGGCGTTGAACATGACTTCCCGGTAGTCGGTGAAGTATTTAGCGATACCCGGTACCTTATACACCGCCCCGTCGTACACATTGGTGATCTCTACATCTTGGTCGGAGAAAAACCGCGGCGAACCCAGCATCGAAAAAGTGTGTTTTCCCAAGATCGGCAGGTCTACCGTCCACTCCTCTTTGTCCCCAACGATGATGATCTGACGGAAAAAGTGATTGAGCAGCCCGCTGTTGAAATACAGCTTCCCTGCCACTTCGTCCACCTTCTTAGGCGTCCCCGGCTCGGCCTTCCAATCCTCGTACAAAAGATGGTCCAACGTGTGCTCCAGATAGTTGCGCAGCACGCTGTAGGGATACTCCCCCGGCGTGGACAGGCTCCACGGTTCGGCCATGGTGCTTTCCGCCAGCTCCTGCAAAAAGGCGTTCATGGCACGGGCGTTCTCAAAGTGAAAGTACCCCAGCCGGTAACAGTGGGTGTCAAGGATCCGGTCCAACACCGTCGCTCGGGTCGCTATGGTCAAGCCATACCACTTCTGCTGCGCTCCGGTGCGCCGGTTGAGATCCATCACTGCCCACAGCGATTGCCCGTCCGCTGTATCGACCGACAGCCGGAAGTACGAAAAACAGCTGCTCGAAAAGGAATTGCTGGCTTCAAATACCCCGATCCTCCCCTCTTCCTCGGCTTTCCTGTAATCCTCGTCTAGCTTCTGCCGCCAGTATTCCTCCGTCTGCTCCTCCCCGCTGAACCGGTTGAGCACACGCGCCATGGTCTCGTACCAGTCCTCCCGCAGAAAGGTGTATTTCCCTAGGCCGGTGCTCTCATTGTTCCACTGGGTCAGGATCTCTTCCTCGGTCCCAATCAAAACCCCGTTCCACGACCCTTCCCCCAGCACGCTGGGCCTTGTGGCGCTAAATCCCCCGTAGATGGGCTTGCCGTCGTCCTGGGTGACGTACCCGGTATTGATGATGAAATAACTGGCCTCCCCGCTTACGGCAGTGGTGGGATTTAACTGCTTATCCCAGCAGGGGCACGCCGTCCTTCTCTGCGCCCACTGCCGGCTTACAAACCGGTCCAGTTCCTCATAACTCACCATGTCCCCACACCGGTGGCGGAGATCCTTGAGATAGGTATTGTTGTTGCTGATATAGCCGATAGCCCGGAACCCTTGCTTTACATGCATAATATCCCTATGCCTTCTTTCCAAAAAAATTCTGTGCTGACACATCACATCATCCTTAAAAACACGTTCATTATAACAGCTTCTCCCCTAAAAGTCGATGGGTTTGTTTGCCGCGGCCAAGACGCGAGTAGGGTTAGTGAGAATCTCTTCTTATCAGGCACGCGTACCTTTCTTTAGGTGAAAACCTCCACACAGGGGGATAAGATCCGTGAGCCTCATGGAAATAAATCTTCACCAACTCTTCCCCGAGACATGGACGGCGAGTCGCTGCAGCCAATTCGCGGGGGGGCTAAATGGAGATCGATCCCTATAGGGCGCACGTACTTTTCCTAAAATGTAGCCTTTCCACACAGGAATAAGAACGCGAGCGTGAAAGATAAAGGCCATCACAAATTTCTCCCCGCGACATGGGTGTGGGCACTGCCCACTGTTGTATTGAATTGGTCATCTTTTGGCTTTATACTAAATAACATTCCCATTATCTCTCATGGAAAGGAGGGCATCCCCTTGAAATTGCTGCTCGCTGAGGATGAAACCGGAATGTCGGAAGCCCTTGTGGATATTTTAACCTTTCATCATTATGCCGTCGACCCGGTCTTCGACGGGCGCGATGCCTTGGATTACGCTTTGACCCAATCCTATGACGGCATCATTTTGGACATTATGATGCCCAAAATGGACGGACTCCAGGTATTAAAACAGCTGCGTCAAACGGGTGACAAAACCCCCGTCCTGATGCTCACTGCCAAGTCGGACATCGAGGACCGCATCCTCGGCCTCGACCTGGGCGCCGACGATTATCTCCCTAAACCCTTCGCTATGGGGGAATTCCTGGCCAGGGTCCGGGCCATGCTCCGCCGCAGAGAATCCTTTACCCCGGATATCCTCCGGATGGGAGACATCTCCCTCAACCGCAGCAGCTATGAGCTCTCCGGTCCCAATGGTCAATGCTTCCTGCTCTCCAACCTGGAGTTCCAGCTGATGGAGCTTTTAATGCTCAACAAGGGTATTTATCTCTCCTCAGAGAAGATTTTGGACAAGGTCTGGGGCTACGATACCGAGGCTGAAATCGGCGTGGTTTGGGTCTACATCTCCTACCTGCGCAAACGTCTCCTGGCCTTAGACGCACATGTGGAAATTAAGGTCAAACGGGGCGTCGGCTACACCTTGGAGGTGATCCCATGATTAAAACCCTTCATCGCAAATTCGTCGTCACCGCCATGATCGCCATTACGGTGCTGCTTTTCTTCCTCATCGGGGTCATCAACATCCTCAACTATGTCCAGGTCAATCAGCAGTCCTCCCACACCCTCTCCCTCCTGGCTTCCAATGACGGCATGTTCCCCAAGCCTGACAATCACGGCGACCGCCCCATGGACCCGCCTAGAAACTTCTTGTCCCCTCCTTTTGACGAGGACGACGCCCTTTCTACCCGCTATTTTATCGTCCGCACCGATCCTCAGGATCAGGTCCGCTTTGTGGATGTGGCACATATCGCCTCGGTCTCCCGGGACGACGCTGTCCAATACGCCCTGGATGCCCTGGCCTCCGGACGCGACCAGGGAACGATGGATCACTTCCGCTATCAGATCGTCAGTTCCCAGTCCGGCCCGGGCAAAACCTTGGTCTTTTTGGATCGTTCCGATCAATTGTATTCCATCTTCCGGGTGTTGATCATCTCGGTACTGGCCTTTCTCTTGTGCTGGGCCCTGATGCTCCTGCTGGTCCTCCTACTCTCCAAAAAGGCCATCAAACCGGTGGCCGTCAGCTTGCAAAAACAAAAACAGTTTGTCACCAACGCCGGCCATGAAATCAAAACCCCTTTGGCCATTATTATGTCCAACACCGACGCTATGGAGCTCCATCAAGGGCCTTCCAAATGGAGTCATAACATCCGTACCCAAGCCATCCGGCTAAACGGCCTGATGCAAAACCTCCTCCTGCTGGCCAAGATGGATGAGGCAAGCCTCCAACCGGCTTTCTCTGACTTCGATCTTAGCCGGCTTGTCCAGGAGTCCGTCGCCTCCTACCTCGAACCGGCCGCCATGCGTTCCATCCGACTGGACACCTTAATCGCCCCGGACGTCCATATCCATTCCAGCCGTGATCATGTGGCCCAGCTTGTCTCCATCCTGCTGGACAATGCCGTCAAGTACGCCGACGACGGCGGACATATTGTGGTGTCCCTACAGCATCCCGACGCCAAACGAACGGTTTTGCAGGTCAAAAATACATGCCGGCGTCTGCCTGACGTCCCTCCTGACCGCTTGTTCGACCGCTTCTTCCGGGGCGATGCCGCACGTACCCAGAAAAACGGCGGCTACGGTATCGGACTCTCCATGGCTCAGGCCATCGTCCAGGCTTTGGACGCCCATATCTCGGCCAAGTACCTGGAAGGGAACGTCATCGTCTTTACCGTCAGGCTGGGCGGTTAGGATTCCCTTTTATTTTCATCCTGCTTCCCTCCCAAAAAATGCTGGAACCCCTGCTCCTGCCTTTTTATCCAAGGCGGGACGGGGGTTCTTCTTGTTTTTCTCACCGGCGAGTCGCCGGTTCCCCATCGCGGGGAGGTATTGGTGATGACTTTTCCTTTTGTGTCTCGCCGATCCTAGCCCTATGTGGAAGTTTTCACCCAGAAAATGGTACGCGTGCCTCATAAGAACAGATTCCCATTAACCCCACCCGCGTCTTGGCCGCGGCAACTTGCCGCCTGGGCAGTGCCCGGTTCCCCGTCGCGGGGAGGTATTGATGATGACTTTTCCTTTTGTGCCTCGCCGATCCTAGCCCTATATGGAGGTTTTCACCCAGAAAATGGTACGCGTGCCTCATAAGAACAAATTCCCATTAACCCCACCCGCGTCTTGGCCGCGGCAACTTGCCGCCTGGGCAGTGCCCGGATGCTGGCTTCTAAGCTTGGGCTAAGGATGGTGCATTATACTAATACCACTTTATCCAAATAAGAAAGGAGTGAATCCATGAACTTCCGCCATGAATGGAAACATGAAGTCAATGGTTCCGACCTCTTGATCCTCCGCCAACGTCTTGCATCAATCGCTCATCCTGATCCCCATGCTATCCACGGACAATATCACGTCCGCAGCCTTTACTTCGATTCCCCTTCCGACAAGGCCCTCTACGATAAATTGAATGGCGTCAATTATCGTGAAAAGTTCCGCATCCGTTTCTACAACCTGGATCCCTCCCTCATCCATCTGGAGAAAAAGATTAAGGTCAACGGCTTATGTCAAAAATTCACCGCTCCTTTATCCGCCATCCAGGTCCAGAGAATCCTCTTTGGCAACTTCTCTTGGATGTCCAGCAGCTCTGATCCCTTGGTCTTGGAATTCTATTCTAAAATACGTTCCCAATGCCTTGCGCCTAAGGTCATCGTCGACTACCTCCGCGAACCTTTCATCTATTCCCCGGGAAATGTCCGCGTTACTTTGGATCATCACATCCGGTCCGGTTCGGATTGTTCCCAGTTCCTCTCCCCTCACTGCGTCACCCTCCCGGCTGGGGAATGGCTTATCCTCCTGGAGGTCAAGTGGGATGCCTTCCTCCCCTCCGTCATCCAGAGGGCCGTCCAACTGGAGGGGCGCCGTATGTCCGCTTTCTCCAAGTACGCTCAATGCCGCTGCACACAGTGTCTGCAACCACGATGCGAGGAGGGATGGTGATAACTTTTACCCATCTGCCTCACGAACCCTATCCCTGGGGTGGAGATTTTTCCTCAGGAAAAGGCCCGCGCGCCTCATGAGAAAAGTCTCCCTTTCAACTTCACTCGCGTCGCGGCTGCGGCGACTCACCGCCGGGCTCTGCCCACCATTTTTACTAGAAAGTAGGTTTCCTTTTTATGACTTTTCAAGATATCTTTAAATCCAGTTTCCTCGAAAATATCACCAGCGTCTCCATCCTGGATATGCTCATCGCACTGGCCCTCGCCTTCGGCATTGGCCTCTTTATCTTCCTCGTCTACAAAAAAACCTTCTCCGGCGTCATGTATTCCTCCAGCTTCGGCGTCACTCTCGTTGCTCTTACCATGATTACCACCGTCGTCATCCTAGCCGTCACTTCCAATGTCGTCCTCTCCTTGGGCATGGTGGGTGCTTTATCCATCGTCCGCTTCCGTACCGCTATTAAGGAACCTTTGGACATCGCTTTCCTTTTCTGGTCCATTGCTGTGGGCATCGTCCTGGCCGCTGGTATGATCCCTTTGGCCGTCTTCGGCAGCGTCGTCATCGGCGTCATCTTGCTGGTGTTCGTCAACCGTAAGCCCCATCTCAATCCCTACATCGTCGTCCTCCGCTGCTTCGATCACGATTCTGAATTGAACGCTAGACAGTTTTTAGAAAAACAGGTCTCTAAATGCGTCGTCAAAAGCAAAACCGTCCAACAGGGCGGCGTCGAACTCAATTTGGAAATCCGCCTCAAAGACGATAATACCGATTTTGTCAATATCCTCTCTGAGATGCAAGGCGTCCAGAGCGCCGTCCTAGTTAGCTACAACGGCGAATATATGGGCTAAAAGGATGGTGTCATGATGTCCACCCACAAACATATCAATGCCATTTGCTGCATCGTCCTCGCCTTCTCCCTTTTGATTACCGTCCTCTTGATGGCCTGCGGCGCTTCCGGCATCGTGACCGTCTCCCATACCTTGGGTTATGAATCCCGTTTGTTCGATACCTCCCGCGTCCACTCCATCGACATCGTCATGGACGACTGGGATTCCTTCCTCTCCAGCTGTACCGATGAACAATACGTCAATTGTTCATTGGTCATCGACAATCAAAGCTATCAAAATGTAGCCATCCGCGCCAAGGGGAATACCTCCCTCAGCTCGGTCCTGGCCTACGGCAACAACCGTTATAGCTTCAAAGTCGAATTCGATCACTATGAATCCGGCAAGTCCTACTACGGCTTGGATAAACTCAGCCTCAACAACATCATCCAGGATAACACCTATCTCAAGGACTACCTTTGCTATCAGATGATGGCCTCCTTCGGCGTGGACGCCCCTCTTTGCAGCTACGTTTACATCACCGTCAACGGCCAGGATTGGGGATTGTATCTGGCCGTCGAAGGCGTGGAGGAAAGTTTCCTTTCCCGCAATTACGGCTCCGATTACGGCCAACTCTATAAACCCGATAGTGCCAGCATGGGCGGCGGCAGAGGCAATGGCGGCCGCTTTGATTTGGATCAGTTCCAGTTACAGGAGGGTCAGGACGGTACCTTATCCCAAGAGAACAGTTCCTCCGACCAATCGTCCGGAAGCGGCTCCGGCGATGATACGATCCCCGGCGGCGGTTCCGGGGACGGTTCCACCGATGCCACGCCTGGCATGGGAGAGCCTCCGAGATTTCCCAATGGCAATCAATCCAGGGACAAGGCTTCCTCCAGCGACAGTTCCGGGGACGGTTCTACCGACACTTTGCCCGGCATGGGAGAGGCTCCCGCCTTCCCCGGTGGCGATCAGTCCAGGGATAGTTCCTCCGGCGACAATTCCGGTGATGGTTCCGCCGACGCCTTGCCCGGTATGGGCGGCGGCCCTGACGGCGACCAGCCTGGCGGACGGGGCGGCATGGGCAATGGTCCCGGCGGTATGGACAGCGATGACGTCTCCCTCATCTACTCCGACGACAGTTACGACAGCTATTCCAACATCTTCGACAACGCCAAAACCGATCCATCCGACTCCGACAAAGACCGTCTCATCGCCTCCCTCAAACAACTGAACCAATATCAGAACATCCAGGAGGTGGTGGATGTGGATGAGGTGCTACGTTATTTTGTCGTCCACAACTTCGTCTGCAATTTCGATAGCTACACCGGTTCCATGATCCACAATTACTACCTCTATGAAGACGATGGTCAATTCTCTATGATCCCTTGGGATTATAATCTGGCCTTCGGCGGCTTTATGTCCATGGGCGGCGCCACTTCCTTAGTCAATTACCCCATTGACTCCCCCGTCTCCGGTGGTACGGTGGATTCCCGTCCTATGCTGGCTTGGATCTTCCAGGACGATTCCTACACCCAGCTTTATCACCAGTATTTCGCTCAGTTCATCGCCGATACCTTCGACAGCGGCGCTTTCCTTTCTATGATGGATCAGGTGGTGGAACTCATCTCCCCTTACGTCCAGAAGGATCCCACCAAATTCTGCTCCTATGAGGAGTTCCGGACCGGCGTCTCCACTCTGGAACAGTTCTGTACCCTCCGCGCACAGAGTATCGCCGGGCAGTTGGATGGGTCCATCCCCTCCACCAGTGACGGCCAATCGGCCGATCCCTCTTCCCTCATCGATGCTTCCAATCTCTCTATTGATGATATGGGATCTATGTCCTCCGGCATGGGCCGCGATCCCGGCGATAGGGAAAACCGTCAGACCATGGGCGATACTGATGCTTCCGATCCCTCCGGCCAGGATCCCGGAAACGCCCAGGAAAACGGCTCTTCTGGCAGCTCCTCCCAAAGGTTACAAACCGTAGCAGCTGGCCCTTCTGTTGGGGATACCGTCGCCACAGTTGCCACTGCTGCTATCCCGGGCGGGTCTCAGGGTGGCGGGCAGGGAATGCAGCCTCCTTCTGGCGATCCTGGCGCTGGGATGGGTACTCCACCTGCCGGCATGCCTGGTCAACAAGGGCAAAACGGCGGGGTGGAAGGAAATCCTCCTGATTTGAATTCCAATGATTCCCTCTCCTCTCAGCCGGCTTCAGACGACGGTTCAAGTTCCAATTTTTCCGGCTCCTCACAGGATGGATTTCAAAATCAGGCTCCTCCCTCCGGCAATTCCCTGCCTCAAAATCAAAATGAAATGCCTAGTTTAGTGGATCGTCAGGATGCTTCTGTCTCGTCGGATGGGCTGTATTCCCGGGGATTCATCCTACTGGCAGCTTCGGTTTTGGTTTTGGGAATTGGGTTAGTAGTAGCTTCGCTCATCAAAGGAAAAAACTGGTAGGCAGGTAACACCTGCTGGCATTTCGCGGATTTGGGTTAGTGATAATTTTTACCTTTATGGCTTGCGGATCCTATCCTTTGGGTGGAAGATTATGCCCGATCCCTAGGCCCGCGTGCCTCATGGAGAGAGGCACTCTCTTATCCCCTCTC